>PLSP01000008.1 GCA_003165195.1 Candidatus Bathyarchaeota archaeon
CGTCGCAAGATTGATCACAGTTGGGGCGAGGGCGAACTTGAGAATATCGGCAAGGACGCTGCGATTGATTATATGCAGATGCCAGAAAAAGTCAAGAGTATCAACAAGAAAGTGGATCGGCTTGAGATTAAATTTGAGCGGCTAATCGAAGCCCTTGGCCAAGTAGACAATTTTGAAGCTGACCCGAAAAAGCTGGCTGAAGGACAAAGAAAACTTGGGGAGTATACTGTTTGACTTCGGTTATTTCTGCGCTAATGGCAGTGAAAACCTGTTCAAAAGCAATTTTTGCACATAGCTCAGGGCATGGGAAAAGTCCATGCTTTTCACAAGTCACTTTTCTGAGATTAGTTAGTCCTGATTACCCATGGTTAGATTTGCCATCCGTCGATGGACAAAAATTCTTGGAGTGTGCATTCTGATATGGAAACCGCTGAAAAACCTGTTCAAAACCCCAAAAAGAAGCGAAGTCAAAGCGATAAGATCGGTCGTTTAAAGTATAATCAGCAACTACTCAAACAGACCTTAGCAGAAGTAGAAGAAGTTAAGCTTATGCTGCGAACTATCTTTGCAGGATTGAAAGGATCTTTCAGTTTTGACCAGCCCTTAATTGAGCGAGTTGCATGTCAAGATGAAATCGATAAAGAGATTCTGAATTTACTGTTTGAAGCTGGCTCTCGAGGCTCATTGCCCAAAGACTTGGTCGTTAGGCTTGAGAGATTCAAGATTACTCGCCATCAAACTAGTCGAAGGATTCATAGAATGAACAGACGTTTGCAAAAGGAGTTTGGTCAACAAGTTGCTGAAAAGAGGGGTTGGCATTGGGCTCTGACAAGCTTTGTTATTGAATCTTGGGGAGAACCCGAGAACAGTTAAAGAGGTTAACCGTTTTTAGAATTAGGATAAGAAGCGAGTATATTATCACTATGGAGTCACTGGATTTGAACATAGACCTCGTAGCGATTTCGCCAATTTCTGCTTTTACTACGCAGCTTTTTCCTTTTTCCGAGAACCAGTTTGGTTAATTTTGTGATTGCTTATTTAACCAGTTGAAAATAGCTTCTGTAGCTTCTCGGTCAAGTTCCGCAGTCGGCGCGTTGTAACTCAAGGCGGCGTATTGGGCGGTGATTTCTTCCAGAGGCTTAACTTCATGCTTTAGCACATGATTAGCGTTTTCTGGATAAACAAAAGACACTTCAGTTTTTTTAGCGGTTGCCTTTTCTAATTCGCAACCGTCTATTTTCCAGTCAACTTGAATGTCTTTTTTGCCGATAACTATGAGCATGGGTTCGTCAATCTTGACTATGTATTCGGGAAGGTTGTAGCACCATAACTCTCTGGAAAAAGGCAGATTCGCAGGGTTCCACAAGCTTTGCAATACGAGTTTTATGTTACCTTCGGGGAGAACTGTGTCCTTGCTTGGTGGCTTATTTGCTAGAAAAGCAGCGATGGCGTCATCATAAGTTTCCATTATCTTTTCTGCGTTGGGCAATTGCTTAACTTGGTTGAATATTTGGGTGCGGCTCACATCGCCAATTGCTCTTCCAGGGGCTCCTGTCAACAATAGTCCCTTGAAGCGGTTGCTCTTTGTTTGCAATTGGTAATTTACCGCGTGAATAGCGCCTTCACTATTGGTTAGCACAAATAGGTTATCTGTATCTACGTTTTTCTCAGCTAGTACAGTGTCAACTGCGCCTTTGAGTTCTTCTAAGTGGCTTTGCATGCTGATTTTGCCAATAAGTTTAGGGATATTCTCTCTGACGTGTGGTCCAGAGGCCACCTTATCGTAACGAAGGGTAACAAAACCGTGGCTTGCTAATACTTTGGCCAATAGTTTCCCGCTTCCGTTAGTTCCTGGTAGAAAAGGTGAACACCAGTTTCGGTCGGTGGGACCGCTACCAGCCACAAAGACGACTGCTGGGTGAACCTCATTATCAGTCGGTGTTGTTATGGTTCCAAGGACTAGAATGTCGTGAACTTTCCATGAAACTTCTTTATCTCCAATCGCGTTATTCCTCATCTTTTTCACCCTGTCTTATGGAAGTAGTTTTTCTCTTTTGATAAGCCTTCCAATGGATAATAGTAGTCCTATGGAGGCTACTAATATGACTGTTGCAATTGATACGTCAATTATTAAAGCATACGAAGGGAAAACAAGCGGAAGAATCAAGGACGGAAATACTGGAATCACGCCAATTGCCACTCCCAGAGGCTGGTTTGCTCCGGTTCGAGTTCTCTGCAGGGAACTGAACGCAATCATGCTAACAGTCACAAGGAAAACAGCAGACATACCTACTGCAAACGTAAGAACGGTAATACTTGCTAAGAGAGAAACGCTTGTTCCTAGGTATAATCCAATAGCTGTATTCAGGATTACTGCAAAAGTCAAAATAGAAGCTGCCAACACTAAGGAAGATTGCACATAACCTTGGAATATATCGAGCTGATCCATTCCCGTCGAAAGCAGGTACTCGAAGTTCCCATTATTTTTGTCTATTACAAAAAGCAAGTCCACTGGCAACGAAAAAAGTAATGCAGAAAGCGGAAGGAATGCCACCGACAGCACTGGAAAAACGGCTGTCAAATTAATTGTAGTGGGTGAATTTGGAATATTACTCGGTAGTAATGGCAGTAGGTTTGAGAGGATCGTTCCGTAGATAGCTATTCCGAAAGCTATGATAACGTATGTTTTGCTTAGGCTTAAGCTTCTTTTCATTGTGGCGCGCCAGAAAGTCAAAGCATCAGTCCTCCTCGAAAAGCTCCTGCAGCGGGTTATCCAATTCTCTGACCTCAGTTAGCTCAGCGCCTTTTTGTACTAAATCCTTAATGATTTGTCCAACCTCTTTTGGGTTGTTAATTGTTACCACGTGGTAGTTGTTCTCAACTTTTGATTCTGGCAGCATACCCGAAATATCGTTGAGAGACCTAATGCCAACGCGATATTGCTTGGGCTTTACGTTGTCGATTTTGTCAAAGAATCGTAGTTTGCCGTTTTTGATTAAAATCAAGTAGGTGCCTATTTCCTTAGCTTCGTAAAGATTGTGTGAAGAGTAGAAGACAAACTTGTCTTTGCTCAGCTTGATGAGTATGTCTCTTATCTCTTTGGATATTTTGGGATCAACGTTCGACGTTGGTTCATCAAGCAAGTACACGTCACGCTCTCTGAGGAAGATTTTTCCTATAGAAACACGCTTTTTCTGCCCCTGAGATAGCACATTGAATTTGGCGTCTTTAAGATTTCTTAGATTTAAAAGGTCAAGGACATGTTCAACATCTCCGCCCTCTATGTCAGCGTAATACTTCAGGGCATTGAATACTGTCATCTCTTCTGGAATTGCATTCAAGTGCGAGAGGTAAGTTAATTTTTTTCTGACTTCTTTAGATTCAAAAAGATTTGAGTTGTCGAGTGTAACTTGTCCTGAAAAAGGACTCAGTATTCCGCCTATTGTTCTGAAGAGGGTTGTTTTTCCTGCCCCATTTGGGCCAAGAACCACATAGATGGAGGGCTCAGTTATCTTTAGGTTAATTTCATGGATGACCTCAGTTTTGCCATACCCTGAGCTAACGTTCATGAGTTCAAGCTTTTGCATGATTATCGTTCTTTCTCCATTATGTCGTCATCTGGGCTTTTGCACCTACAACGTATGACAATGTATTTAAAGTGGTGGAACGCGCTTTCATATTATGAAAATGCTTAAAATTCTTGATGCCAAAGAAACCTTGATTGTCTCGGATGCGCTAAACCAACTTATCCTGCATAAGCTTGTAATGTCACCTCACTCAATCACTAGGCTTTCTAAGGAAATGAATGTTCCAGCACTCAAGCTTTGGAGAAGAATACAGCGGCTAATGAAAGCCAAGTTGGTAGAGGTTACTGGAGTTGAAAAAACAGGCAATTTGGAAATAAAACTCTATCGCGCAACTGCGTTAAGATATGATGTTTCTCAAAAGTTCTTTGGACCAGAAATAAATAATGCCGACATAAAGGCAGCATTTGAAATTTACGCCACGATTCAAAACGACATGAATGAAGTTTTGAAGACATTTGACGCTGATATACCAACAGAGAGCGACCCTACTGATTTCGCAATTTACGCACTCATGCAAGCGTTCGTTCAAACATTTGACAAAGCAACCACAAAGCAGAGCATACATGAGATGAAAGACAAACTCTCAAACTTCCATAACACAAAGTTAAGTCATCAAGGGTCAAATTGACACCATTTCAACAAAGCGGTAGCCTGAAATTCTCATTATCGGTAGTTTTTTAAGCTTGACTCTATATCTACTGCGACGATATTTGGGCGAGCGCTAGCTCCAGTCTGTTTCAGTTTTCGCCCCCTTCACCCAAAAGTTGGGAGTGCGGCTTGTTAGGATGAATCATAAACGCGGTAGACGAAGTTCTAAATCTTTAGAATTTAGGATTCAGCAAAAAGATTCTCGTCAATTTGTTCGAGATAATGCTTTCTTTGACAGGGTCAAAGGTGAGTCTGTTTGCTTGGATACAGTTGATGACATTACTTATCATTTAGCTTTAACTTTTGGGCAGCCCGTAGCCGAAGCAGTACCTAGAGTGGAGCCTGGATTAGTTATTAGTAATCCGAGCGGAGAAGGCGCTTTCCAATTAATAGAAATGTAATCTGCGCTGAGGCAACAATAATGGAAATAGTTGAAGAGAACACAGGAGCTGGCAAGGTCTGTCCAGATGCTAACAAAAACCCAGTTTGTCCATATATTACCGCAATACATCAAAATACTTCCCAGGTAAACCGGATAGAAAAAGCACTTGTTGGAGAGGACCTACAATCTGGCTTAGTAGCTAAAGTTCACCAGCTGGAAGTAACACAGAAAATACTAATCGCTTTAGGCAGCACCAGTCTTGTTGGATTGGTCAGCCTTGTTGTACTCTTGTTTGAGAGGTTTGTGATCAAGTAGTGTCAATTATTATTCCCGCCGCTGAAACCGTAAAGATTAGCGAGCTTAAAACTGATGGGCAGAACCCAAACAAAATGAGCAAAGACCAGTTAGAGAGACTGAAGACTTCTATCAAAAAATGGGGCTTCATCATTCCCATTATTACCAATAAGGATCTCTTAATTGCAGACGGTGAACAACGATTCACAGCTGCGAAAGCCTTGGGCATGACTGAAGTTTCAGTCATACGCTTACCGGTTGAAGATGTCGATCGTCGGCTGCTAAGGCAAGTTCTAAACAAACTCAAAGGCGAACACCAAAAAGAGCTTGATCAAGCAGAGTACAAACGCATTATTGAAGCTGGAAAAGAAGACGACCTCAAATACCTACTAATGGTCTCAGACGACAAATTAACTAACGCCTTAAATCAAGAAGAAAAAAGCGTCAACTTCGACGAATCCTTTGAAGTAGTAATCGAATGCGAAGACGAGACCCAACAAGAAGCAATCTACAACAAACTAATTGGTGAAGGTTACAAATGCCGCGTTTTGAGTTTATAAAAACATGGACTAAACCTGACAGTTTCCGCGCTCAATCCGTAATCGGAAGCTTCACACTAACAGATTGCAAAATGGAGAAACATTTTGCCGGGGAGCTGCCAATCGAAAATGAATCCTGGCAAATCGGCGTGATAGTGGGTCGGAGCGGGACAGGCAAAACCAGCATCGCCAAAACCCTTTTTCCTCAGAGCTACATCAAAGGCTTTGACTACCATCATGAATCGATTCTAGATGATTTTCCAGTAAGCCTCCAGGTAAATGATATAACCAAGAACCTTTGCAGTGTGGGCTTTGCATCTCCTCCCGACTGGCTCAAAAACTATGAAGCTCTTAGCCAAGGAGAGAAAATGCGTGTAGACATTGCAAGAGCATTGAGTTTAGATCAAGACCTTATCGTCTTTGATGAATTCACAAGCGTTGTTGATCGAGAAATTGCAAAAGTCAGCGCCTATGCCATCAGCAAAGCCGTTCGAAGATCAAACAAGAAGTTCATAGCAGTCACGTGCCATTATGACGTTATTGATTGGTTAGAGCCTGATTGGGTTTTCTGCACCGACTCTATGGAGTTTATAAAAAAAAAGTTAGCCACCCAGCAATTGACATCTCAGTTCATAAATGCAGCAATTCCATGTGGCAGATCTTTAGGCCATATCACTATCTAAACGGGACCCTTGGCGCAGGCGTCAAATGCTATGTTGCACTTTATCAACAGAAACCTGTCGCCTTTATTGCAGTTGCTCATGTGCATATGTTGGCAAACTATTATCGCGTTAGCCGTCTTGTAGTCTTGCCCGATTACCAGGGCATAGGCATTGGAAAACGTCTGTTGAATTTCATGGCTGAACTTTATTCATCTCAGAGTAGTTTGCCGTTTTATTTGGTTACAAGCAATCCTCAGCTTGTGAGGGGAAACTTGGGCAACTGGATAATCAAACGTGTTGGACATGGAAGTCATGGAAGAGGAGACACCCGGATAAATCGAGAACTGGTTCGTTCTAACAGTAGATGCCGCTTAACAGTCTCCTTAAAGTATGTTCCAGCAAAAAAATCCTAAGATAAATTTGTAGTAACTGAGGTTGAAAAAAATGGAACCAGAAGAATTTATTGAAAAAATAAAGAAAGCCTTCGCCAGAGTTATAGCGATGCCTGACTGGATGCAAACAATTCTGCTGCAAGACATAGACGCTGCAATCGAGAATAGAATCCGCACAATGGAAATCATAATTCAGAGCCAAAGCCAAGAAAGCTAAAATGCAGAGTGAAGCTATGTCGACTCCAACTGAGGAAGAAGGCGAACATGCCGTAAGTCTTGAAGAGGAACTTTACTCAGCAGCAAATTTAGAGTCTCCTGAAAAAACCCTGAAAACAGCAGATCAGTACGGCACGAGGGATAAACACCCAAAGGAACCTATCGTTCGAATGAATCTGCAGCTTTTTCGTCGACGCAAAACAATGCTAATAGCACACTACAGCGATCGCCTGAATCATACCAGTCTTGAGCAGATGGCTGAAGAATTTAATTGCACTGTGAAAGCTTTACTTAACGATTTGGCGAAACGTGAGATTTGGGAACCATTTATTTGGGAAGCACAGCAAGCTCATGAAGACGGAAAGAAACAGCTTAATTTGTTGCAGCTTGCTCGTGAAGAAGCCCTGTACATGATGAAAACATGCAAGAACCCTAATGCACGTGTAGGGGCCATTGGCAAGTTTATTGA
>PLSP01000052.1 GCA_003165195.1 Candidatus Bathyarchaeota archaeon
ACTGGGCAATACCTCTCTAAAGATGAACTGTTTTTTGATATCAACGCGAAGCTGGAAGAAGACAAAAAAGGAACAAACGAAGTTACACTTAACTTTGTCCTCGCAATATCTACCAAGCCAAACGTTGTAAAATACAACATTACGGGTTCAGTAACTCTTTCAGGCAAGTCTGACGACATTAAGAAGAAGCTTGAAGTTAACCCAAAAACCAAAATTCCCCAAATACTCTTTACAATTTATCAACACGTTTTCAACTCAATCTACATCCTTTCATCCAACCTAAACACACCCTACCCGCCTCCGGACTTACTGCATCCCATGGCAGAAAAAATACAGATCCTCTCAAGCGCACCCACCCAAAACAAGCCAGAAACAGACAAGACAGAAGCACCCCCCACTGCAGCAGCCGCCCCAACACCAAAAAGCAAAGCCTGATCGAGCCGTCTTTAACGGAAAACAAAGTCAGCCAAAACGGGCATGATTAAGCTATTGATATTACTGAATCGTAATATTCCAGCTGATAGAACACCCGTTATAAAGTTCTAAACCAAGTTTGTTTCTAAGAAAGGAGAAATAAAACTTGGATTCAACAGTGTCAACAGCCCTTTTAATAACAACCGCAGTAGTTCTTGCATGTGTAGTTTCAGGCTTTGCCATAAACACCATGCAGCAGACAGTTAACCCAAACACTAATCCCCAAATTGGCCAGGTAAAGGACCTTCAAAATCTTTTGCTAAACCAAACCAACAGCCTATTCAATGAGACAACTCCGGAAATACCCTTGCCACCTAACTAGTTAAAATCATAGGCTTTTGCTTTTTTACAGCTTGACAAAAAAACCGAAACTAAAGTTATGGATTTTAGATATTGTTCTTGTTTTCATAAATGCTAAAATGGTGTAACGCTAACTGCTCAGAGAAGAAAAATGTCTACACCGACTGAGTCAAATCCTACAGAGGCTACGATTTCACAGTTCGACGCGGAGAACGCTACATCAATGACAGTGGATTTCCTGAAGAGACTTGGCTACAAAGGCAACTGGTTACCGAATAAAGTTTCCCTTGATGGGGAACTATACGTCGTTGAAATGATGTATCAGCAGCTAACTGCCAAAGTGCAGATTAACTCTAAGACCAAAGAAATCAAAGAATACGAGTTCACTGGAAACGAAGCAGGAGGCAAATCAGTTCTAAACTCAAAACTAATGCTACTAATTGTGGGAGCAATTCCGACAGCAATCCTTGTACTAAATCTACTTGGCGTTTTTGCTTAATCATACGATTTGTTTTTGTTTATGACGTAATTTTTCATTAAATAAATCCATTGCTCTGTTTTTTTGGATAAACACGACTCCATGGAATGGGCGCCGGCTTGAATCAGATGTTCATCACCTTTTCTAGTGATTCTTTGTTTCCATCAACCCTCAGCAAGCAAACAGTAGAATACAGATTAGAAAGTCATATGTCTTAAATGCGGTTTTGAAGCAACTATTAATTTCATGCCAGCAACATAGAAGGCGCAATTGGAGTTGACGCATACTATCGACGGAAAAAGATTCAAAAACGTGATGGAGCACACATGAGTCTTTTCGGTTTATTCTCGATGTGCGCAACCTTTGTTTGCTTGTTCTTAGGAATTATTGTATTCAATTTTAACAGAAAGTCACGGTTAAACCGAATCTTTCTTTTAGCCACAGTAGCCACTTTCATTTATTCGTTTTCTACTGTGATGATGTGGTCTGCAGGCAATCCCATCGATGCTAATTTCTGGAATAAAGTGGGGACGATTTGGCCTTTCTTTGTGGCTTTGGTATTAAATTTTGCTTTGATATTCACCGAAAACGAGTGGATAAAAAATAAGTACAATTATTTGGTTCTTTATTTGCCAGCAGTTGCGTTTTTTCTTATCGACTTGTTAAGTTACCAAATAAACAAGCCACCAATAATGAAGTACTGGGGTTACAACGATATTCCGTCAGGAACCTGGATTTATGCTGTCTCAACTATTTGGTCTGCAGTTTTACCTGTCTTAGCGTTTGCCCTGTGTATCCGCTACTACCTTAAAACGAAAGATGCATCTGATAGGCAGAGAAGAAAGCTAATAACCATTGGCTTCGGCATCCCCGTGGTCACGTTCATTGTCACAAATATTGCGTCACGATCGTTCAACTTGGATATCCCAAATATGGGAATTCTATCTACATTGTTCTTAGGCGGCTTCGTCGGGTACGCAATTAGTAGATTTGACTTATTTACCTTCGACGCCGCATTAGCAGCTGAAAACATTATTTCAACGATGCCTGACTCAATTATCCTAACAGATACTAACAAGAAGATGCTTCAGGTTAACGGACGCTTAATAAATTATACTGGGTACATCAAAGAAGAGTTAATCGGCCAACCGATCACGAAATTATTTGAAGAAAACCAAAAGGAAAAATGCAGCAAATTCTTTGAACAATTAAAGACAAAAAGAGTGATTAGAAACCAGGAAATAACGATAAAAACAAAAATCAATGATAAAAAACAAGTATTGCTTTCAGGGTCTGATGTGAAAAGCAAGACAGGCAGAGTCATCGGGAACGTTCTTGTTATTCATGACATTACGGAGCTCAAACAAATCGAGGAGAGACTTGTGAAAGCTGAAAGACTTGCCTCAATTGGAGAACTAGCAGGGCAAATTGGTCATGACTTGAGAAATCCGTTGGCGGGCATAAAAAACGCCGTTTATCTTTTGGAAAGAAAAAATGACAGACTCACAGAAGAAAAAAGAAAAGAGTCTTTGGCAGTCATAGCTGATGCTGTGGAAGACGCCAACAGGATTGTTACTAGCCTTATCGAGTACTCAAGCGAATTTAATCCAGAACCTCAAAAATGTACACCTAAAATACTGGTGGAAAACGCATTAGCAAAAATCAAAATTCCAGACCGCCTAACTTTTCGAAACGAGGTTGCAGACGAAACCCAAATTTGGGTTGATAAAACGCTTATGGAAAATGTTCTTATCAGCATAATAAAAAACGCTTTGGAAGCCATCCCAGACATTGGAGTCATACAGACCAGAAGCGTTCAGAAAAACGGCAGCGTAGAAATATCTGTTTCGGACAGTGGAACTGGCATACCTCAAAACGTTCTGCCCAATATTTTCACTCCCCTTGTAACCACCAAAGCGAAGGGAATGGGATTGAGCTTGGCTATTTGCAAGCGCATGGTGGAATCACATGGAGGCAAAATTACAGTTTCAACGTTAGAGGGAAAAGGCAGTACCTTCACAGTTGTTTTGCCTATTAAAGGCTTGGAAAACAAGTTGGCACCTGAAACAAGCGGGTATATGGTGTAAAAAATACCTTCAGCTTTGAATGATTAATAGTGGTTTTGCGTTTCTGGAATCTCTACATGGTAAATCAACGTTAGATGAAATTCTTGGAATTTAAAATTAGCACCAAACGTGTTATCTTCTAAATCAGGTTTAACTTTTCAACAGTTTCCAGCACAACAAAAAATTTTCTTGCAAAAAATAAGCTATCGGGTTTTTTATTGGGTCAGAGGTGGCGCCATTGTGTTTGTTGAAGTTGCGTCAGGTGACTGAGCTGAAGCATCCTTGGTTAGTCGTCCATGGTAGAGTCTTGCAGCGATACACAAAGCTGCGGTGCCTATTGCGAGGTAGAAGGGCAAGAGAAAGTTTGCTGAAACTGCAGTGTTAATGCTTGCGCTTAAGGGTATGAATGAGGGAAAAGAGAAGTTAACTGTCTTTGAGCCAATCAAGGGAAAACCTACATTAAAGAAGTCGGCTGCCACCATAATTATGACTAATCCAATGACAAAGCTTAGCAGTGCATATAACGGTTTTTTATAAGAGAAACCAAGCAGATCCATCGAATAAGATTTTGTTGGGAAAACTGAGTAAAGCAGCATTATGGCACCTCCTGCAGTGAACAGAAGTATGTTTGAGAGGTTCCAAGCCCAAATTAACGGAATCGTAAACGAGGAGCCGTAAAGACCAAAGTTTGTTTTAATGGGTGAAGCGTAAATGTTGAGGAAGTTATTGCCAACTGTTAGCTGCCACCAGGGCCAATACAACGAAATAACAAGCAAGACAAACGTTACTACCCCAGCTGCTAAACCGAACGGGTTAATGATTCGCTTCAACCTTTTCACCCTGGAATTTGAATTGTTCCCAGATCAGGTATTTGGTCAAGGTGCAGGCTGATTCCGCCGACTGTGACGTTCAAGTTCTCGAGGGCAATGTTAACGTTGTTGCCTGAGCCATATTGGGCTTCGTATTGATCTAAAACCTGTTGATTGATGTTTCCTGTAATGTTTAGAACGGCTGAGTCGCCTGGATTAACTTGTATTGGATCGGGGATGCATATGGTCCCTAAAGTTGCATTGTTGTCCGCGCACATCACATCCACGGATAAGTGATCGATCGAAATGGCCTGAGGCAGCGGGTTTGTGAAGTTGACCGGGTAGGCAAAAGTTCCCGTCGTCTGATTATATGTGGGATCACTTATTGGCTTAATCGGCTGTGAAGATTCGAGAGCTGTAAGGTTCAAATTGCTAAGGGTGCTCTCGGTTAAACCCGACGTAGCCGGGTTGTCGGGGGGAAGCACCAAACCAACCAGGTTATCCCTATAAATGAGGACTACACCTAAAACTGGACCAACAATAAGTGCTACTGTGAGAAGAGTCAACGCTAACTTAACCTTATTCATACCTATCAAGTTGTATTTCAACCAGAATCTGTATTAAGCTTTATGTATCACGACTAAACGCAGCTTTTGTACAACAACCATTCTTTTTAAACTTCATATTTCTTTGTCAAGAATTTAGAAGACACGTTCCAAAAAATCAAACCGTTGTTACCAGTTCTTGGTGGGGCTGGAGATCCTTGAACCCAAAACAGACTGTGTAAAAACCGGGATTCAGAACCGAAGAGCGCTTGACATTCAAACCCTTTTCTAAGCCCTAGTCACTATTCGTCTTGTCTTTTGTATCAGAGAAAAACAGGGAACGTGCAGGTCGCTTCTATACAAGGCAACATTAAGGCTTTTGTGAAGGGTATTTAGGCATCAGCTACACTGTAGAAAGAGATGTTTAATGCCGAAGACTAAAGCCATAATTAACATTCAGAACATTGTTGCCTCGGCTACTTTAAATCAGAAAATTGACTTAGACGCGATTGTGAAGAGTTATCCAGAAGCAGAATATCATCCGGACCGGTTTCCCGGATTAGTGTTTAGGCTTAAGAGACCGAAGACAGCCACGCTGATTTTTAGTTCTGGTAAAATGATTTGTACAGGAGCAAAATCTGGACAGGAATCCCGCAAAGCAATCATGAAAGTTGTGAAAGAACTGAAAATGGGCGGAATAATCATTGTTAGCAAGCCGGACTTGAAGGTTGTGAACATCGTTGCTTCTGCAAGTCTAGGCGGACAGATAGATTTGGAGAAGACAGTTGCCACGCTTAGAAAAACGATGTATGAGCCGGAGCAGTTTCCAGGCTTGGTCTACAGGATGGACGAGCCTAAGGTGGTCATACTGATATTTGCAAGCGGGAGCCTTGTTTGTACCGGGGCGAAGAAAGAACAGGCCGTTTATGACGCAGTGCATAAGCTTCATGAAATATTGGAGGAACAAAACCTCATATTCTACGAATAAAATCTTATCCGTTTATCGCCCATCGCCTTCACCGATAGGACTATATTGCGCTTCGCAAAAAGGCGTTTGGACCTCTTAAAGTTCTTAAAACCTAAAATATCAGGAAAAACACAAAATGGCAACAACTTGTTTTCCAGAACATTTAGAGACCCAAAACACGTGGCGCCTTAATGGTTACCTATCGCAAATTTCAAGTTTTCCTACTCTTTTGTAAGCATTATTTCAATTGTTGAAACCATCCGCGCTCTGGTTTCCCCCTCTCTTGGCGGCATCTCCTCTGTTCCAATCACGATTTTGCTTACTTTTAGGTCTTTTAGAAAGCGATTTCTCGTTATTTCAGCTGCGTCAACAGCCGTAGTTATAGCTTGCCCTCTAGCCTTCAAAGTTATATCTTTAGCATCACTCGCCGACAGCCCCGTAATAATCGCTAAAACATAATCCATCGGCATTTTACTTCCAACAAAAACAATTTTTGATTTATCAGACATCTTCATCACCAATTAACCATAACGTTACTGCCTATACTACGCAAACTTCCCTATAAAGCGATTAAGCAACAGAGCATCCTGAGGATGTTCAATGTGGCTCCCTTATCATAGATTCTGGTTTTAAACACGACACGCGCATTGGGTATATACCTAATCTTTTCAAAGTAATGATTCGTAGATCTTTAGTGTCTCGTCAGCAACTTTGTGCCANNGTCTCTTTTATTCCCCAAGCTATGTCGAGAGGATCTCCGCCGTTAACATGCACACCGTTCTGGTCCGGGCCAGAGCTTAGTACTTGTTCTTTGAAACCCACTACGCCGCGTGCACCTACCACGACTGGTTTCTCCATTACCATTGCCTCCAAACTAACTATTACCAAAGGGTTCATAGACGGATGGGAATATTCATACGTCGGAAGCGGCGTAATGCATGATTCTCTCTGGGTCTGAAACAAAATCAAAGCGGCACGCTACGTTGTTCTTAATGTTTAACCTGTCCGTTGATTCAATTATGTCTTGTTCGTCCCCTTTGCCCAGAATTACGAGTTTTGTGTTAGGGTATTCCTTCAAGACAGCGGGCATTGCTAACAAAAGGTTTCTAGCGCCCTTTACCCAAGATAACCTTCCAACGAATAGAAGCATGTTCCAGTCCTTAGGAACGCCATATTTTTCACGAGTCGCAGCAATGTCCTTCGACTCGCATTTTGCCATGTCGTAACGTTCGGGGTTCACGCCGTTCCAAACCGTGCTTATTTTTGATGGCGCCCAACCGTGCCTTACCAGATCTTGTTGCATGGCGTAGCTAACGGTGATTACTCTGTCTGAGTTTTGAGCCATGGCATCTTCAAAATGCGACACCACTTCTGATCCTTGACCCTCGCTTCTTCCCCTTTCAGTGCTGTGGGTATGGAAGACCACTGGGATTTTTGTTTCAATCTTTATTATGAGACCGGACATACTGCTTAGCCAGTCGTGCACATAGACAACGTCAAAATGGTATTTCTCTTTTTTTATCAGACCGTTTATGAATTTGGTCGCGCTGAGAATATTGTACATGAAAATGTCGTTGAAGAATTTTATGTTGGTGTCCCACTTCTTTAAATCATCAATCACAAAAAATGGAAAAACGTTGCTCGCATCAGCAATCAAGGACCGATGAACCTCCACACCTCTTAGGATTTCCCTGGTTTTCAAATTGCCCCCATTCAGCGTGAAGACTGAAACGTCATGCCCCAATTAGATATATTCCTGCGTTACATTTTCAGCATACGCACCCAAACCACCAACAATCGCCGGCGGATACTCATAAACAAAAAAGTTGATCCTCAAAATGTTCACCCGAGTTATAGCTCCAAAATAGTTCCAAATTATATATATACATGTCACAAGTACTTAAATGAACTATAAATTCAATAATAGCTTCCTTGTTAATGAAACAACTTTCCTATCTGTAACCGGAAGGCCTGTTTTCTCTGCTACAATTTCTAAGAATTCACTCACGATGCTTTGGGCAGCTTTTCCTATTTCTTCTGGAGCAATTAGTTCACCGGTGAAAACACCCTTACAGTTTATGGTCGCAAGCGGATTTAAATCGAGAAAAATCCTATTTGTTTTATAATCATAATCTGTAATAATAAATGGTTCCAAAACGCATATTGAAGGTTTGACATCTTGAATCTTACAGGCGTTTTCTTCGGTTAAGAAGAAACAGCTTCCATCTTTCTTTCTGCGAATGTTCCTGTTACGAGGATCTTCAGGGTCTTCCAAAAAATTCACGAATCCCTTAGCTTCTATCTTTTGCTGTTCTTTCAAATTAATATCTGATGGCTCGTCTCTGCAACAAACTCCA
>PLSP01000021.1 GCA_003165195.1 Candidatus Bathyarchaeota archaeon
TATGTATATGGTGTTGTGCCATGTGAAACAGTGGAGTTAAAAATCTGTGACTGCCCAACATCCATTGTAATGCTTGTGGGCAATATTGTCAGTGAAGTCGCAGGATTAACAGTGACTATTGCAGTATTTGATTGAGCAGTAAAACCTGAGGTGTCAGTTACGCTAACATAGATGGAGTAAGATCCTACAGAATTTGGTGCAAAATTGAAAGTTGAGGCAGTAGCGGATTGTAAAGTTCCGTTAACATACCATTGATAAGTATATGGCGGAGTACCGCCCTGACCGACTGTTGCGTTGAATTGTTGAGATTGCCCTAAATCCATCGTTACAGATGTAGGTGAAATCGTAGGCCATGGTTGTCCGAATGCGTAGATGATACCGCCTAAAGAGCCGACGTAGACTGCACCGTTGGAAACTGCCGGAGAAGATGTTACCTCATCGTTGGTTTTGTAATTCCAGATTTGTGCGCCTGTCGTTGCGTTTGCAGCATAAATGTAATCGTCCCAAGAGGAAAAGTAAACAACGCCATTAGAGACTGCCGGTGAGGATTTTACGAAACCACCTGTCTGGAAGCTCCAGAGGAAGTTGCCAGAGTTTGCACCTATGGCATAGACGTTTCCATCTTCAGAACCGATGTACACGACGCCATTAACAACTGCTGGTGAAGATAACACTATGTCCCCTTGCGTCCTGTAAATCCAGTCTTGTTGCCCTGTAGTTGCATTAATTGCGTAGAGATTATGGTCCTGTGAGCCAATGTATACAATACCGTTGACGACTGCGGGTGAAGAATTTACTAAGCTACCAGTTGTAAACATCCACACTTGTTGACCTGTAGCTGCATTGATAGCATAAACGTTGCCATCTTCAGAACCAACATAGACAACGCCGTTAACTACAGCAGGAGAAGAATAGACAGTGCCGCCAGTTGCAAAAGGACTAGACCAAACTGGATTTCCAGTTGAGGCATCTAAAGCGAAGACATTATTCCCTGAACCTATGTATACGACGCCGTTGACAACCGTTGGAGAAGAAAGTACTGCTATGTTGCCAGTCGGGAAGCTCCAAATTAAAGCTGCAGTATTAGCATTCAAAGCATAAACGTTGCCATCTGATGAACCGGTGTAGACAACATTATTTACGACTGCAGGAGAGGAATAGATTGGTCCCCCGGTTACATAATCCCAGATTTCTGCGCCAGTTGCAGCATTGATTGCAAGGACTTCACCGCCTTCTGTGCCCACATACATTGTATTGCCGACGACTGCTGGTGAAGAATATACCGGTTCACCCCTAGCATAGTCAAAAACTTTTGCATGCGTGTTGATGTCTAAACCATAGATATCGCCGTCAGAAGCGCCTACGTAGATGATTCCATTAGCGATCGCTGGAGTAGACATTATGAAATTGTTTGTTTGGAAAGTCCATGAAACTTGACCGTTAGCTGAAGCTAAAGCATAGAGATTGCCATCATTTGAACCGATGTAAACCGTTCCGGCATTAACAATAGGCGAGGAGACAATTGAGGCGAGTGTTGGAGTTTTCCAGATTTGTGCACCGGTACCCGCATTTATGGCGTAAATGTTACCGTCTTTTGATCCAATATATACAACACCACCCGAGACAGCGGGAGATGAGAAAACTGGACCGGAAGTTGCAAATTGCCAGACCTTATGACCAGTCGAATCTATAGCATAAACATTATTGTCATAAGAGCCGACATAGGTAACGCCGCCTACGACAGTTGGAGATGAATCAACATCGGCACCAGTTGCAAATGACCATGTCGTTGCGTGAGTAGCAGTATTTATTGCATAGACACTGCCGTTCTCAGAACCCACATATACGTTACCGCCAGATACTGTCGGAGAAGAAATAATGCCGCCTCCAGTTTGATAGGACCACGCTGAATGGCCGGTAGAAGCAGTTATAGCGTAAAGATAGCCATCTTCAGAACCAACGTAAACAATACCGTTGACAACAGTTGGAGTAGAATAAACCGGACCATTGGTTTGATAGGCCCATATTTCGTTGCCGGTGTTAGCATCCAAAGCGTAAACGTTGTTGTCGTTTGAACCGACATATACGACGCCATTTGCAACAGTTGGAGTGGAAGATACTATGTCAGCTGCAGTAAAACTCCATATTTGAGCACCTGTTGAAGCATCTATAGCATAAACGGAAGTGTAAAGTCCTTCATAGAGAACACCGTTTACAATTGTGGGTGAAGAGTGCACTGTGTTGTTAGTTGCATAGGTCCAGATAAGGTGATTAGTGAGTGGGGCATTTGATGTAGATGTGCCGAGGTGGACTGGTGAATTGCGGTACATAGTCCAGTCAGTGTTGGTTGAAGCTGCTTTCACAGTCGATGTCGTGAATATTGCAGCAAAAGAAAGCAAGAATAGAATTGCCAAAACAGTTACTAGAACTTTTTTAGAATTACGATTTAACATTTTTATCACTTTGATTTTAGTTTTAACTTAAACGTCACCGGCGGTTGCTTAAAAGTCTTATGATTTAAGACTCTACAACATCAAGTATTGAATACCGAAAATCATGGACAAAATTTATTTCGTTGCAGGCAATCGAAGGAAAAACGATGAATTACTATGAACACGGATTTAGCCGGTAACATAGAGAGAAATTAATTGAACAAAAAAGCAAAAAAAAAGTTTTTCTAGTTATAACAACTGCCTGAAAAAAATGATCCATCGAATCGGATCAAAATTGCCTATAATATTAAAAAAGCTTGATTGCGTAGAGATAAAAAAAAATCAGAAAATCAATGTAAATGTTTCATAGTCTCGTAAACAGTATCTCTTGCTTGAAGCACTCGCTTATATTTCGGCAGAATTATTTTCTCAAACATCTCAATTCTCTCAAGATACCCATGCCATTCTTTCTTCCAGCGCCAAATGCCCCATTTCGACGAACCTTCAGTCGGGGTTGGATCATCAACCATTCCCATGTTGTATTTTGTGAAACCCTTGGTTGATGCCCACTCCATGGTTTTCCAATGCATCATGTCGTTAGGCCGTACTTTTAACCCTTCAGTGAGTGAACCAGCACGTAAAGCATAAACTGTATTCCTATGCGTGACAACAAAGAGACCGGCAATACTTTTTCCACTCCATTTTGCAAGAACAACATGCCAAATTTCTGGAGAATAAATTTTAGAGGCAGTTTCAAACCATTTCTTTGGAACAGGGTAAAAACCATCTCTTTCAGCGGCTGCTTGATGAAGCAAACAAAATGTTTCAAGGTCTTCTTTGCTTTGTGACTGAATAACTTGAACGCCTTCACGTTCAGCCGTCTTAATGTTCCTTCGTTTGTTATGATCTATGCTATTCGAAAACTTTTGCATGTCAGGATCAAGGTTAATGACATAATCGTTGATTCTACCAATTGAGGAATAACCCATCTTCAATAATAAATCGTGGATCTTCCAAGCGTCAAGTGCCCAAATTTCCAATCTTACAATGCGTTTACTCCGGCAAATGTCTTCAAGACCGTTAACCAGAAATGAGAACAGCTCGCAATTGTCAGCCTGCATTGAAGCTACGGGTCCACAGATCACTTGTAACGTCATTCCGACCCCTAAATAGCTAGTGTAGGTACCTTGAGCTACTCCGACCGGTTTATTGTCAAGACTAACACCTAATCTTGCGACCTTCATCTTTGGAGAAGCAATCTTGGTGATTTCTCCAAATTCATAGGTTTGGAAATGGTTTCCATCAGGGTAAGCTTTCCAAAAGTCTTCCCAAAATTGTGTTGATGGTTCTTGAACCGCAGCGTAATTAGACATATACCAGCCTCTTTGTGCTAAGATACTTGTTGGGACTTATGCCTGACGGCATTAATAATGTTGGTGCAGTAACTTATTGTTAGGACAATAAAGTCCTTTCAACCCTTGATCATGCACAGTTTTCATATTCTACTTTATTCTGTTCAATGCCCATCGGCACGATACTTTTTGAGTACTTGATAAGTTGATCTCGGATGGCGGATTATGAATTTTCGATTAACAAGCAAAGTTGTCAAGACCAAAGAGTTGGAAAAATCATAACCACAACATCGGCACATATTATAACGGTTCTTATTGCAATTCTCTCTAAACTCTTGGTAACTTGTGCCTTTCCAAATTTCGCCAAAGGTTTTTTCGGTTATGTTTCCCATTGGAAAGTCTTTGTCTCCCCAACAGGTTTGACTCAGATCCTCTGAAGAGTTCTGGAATGTGCAGGCGTAACAGCAGGGGTAAACGTTTCCAAAAGGATCAATTGTTGCCTGAGTCCAGGCAGCAAAACATTGAATGCCTTTTTTTGCTTTTTTAGATAAACGTACATTTAGAATCTTGTATCTTCCATTAGAAGACTCTTCAAAATCATCGCATACCGAAACTAAAGGCGATAGCTTTGATGTAGGAAGGTTTTGCTGCTCCATTTTACTTTTTATTAAAATGNNAGTTCTTTTGCTGCAGGTGTTCTTCCGATGACTGGAAGGAGATGAATTTCGTCAAACCCTAATTTGCTTTTTAAATCTATCATATCAGGTATGAAACGATAATTCATTTTTGTGAAAACATAATCTATGGCTAAAATCGGTTTTTGCTTATTTTGCTCCTCACGTATCTTATGAAGCGCTTGCAATCCCTTAGTTGATTGCTCAAACAATCCGTTCGCGCGTCTTATTTTATCATGGATCTCTGGCTGTGGCCCATCGATTGAGATTGTTACAAGATCTATGCCTGAATTGATAATTTTTTCTGCGATTTGGGGCGTAATTAATGTCCCGTTTGTGATTAATTCCACAATGAAGTTCTTTTTCTTGGCTAATTCAAAGATTGAAAAAATGTCATTTCGCAGCAAAGGCTCTCCGCCTGAAATGCACAAAGACTTTGTTCCCATCGATGCCAGTTCATCGAAGAGTTTGCGATAAGTTTCTAAATCAACTTCTTTTTGCGCCATTGAAGGATCCTTTTGGATGATAGGCCAAACATTGCACATAACACACTTCAGATTGCAGCGGCTGCTAACCAAAAGTTCAACATATGACGGGGCGAAATTTCCCTTTTTCCAAGAGCGATATTGTTTTACCACTTTACTTACTTGAGTAGCCATTTTTCTCGAATCCTGTTTGGTTTAGTTTATGAGATAAGTCGTGCCCTTAAGCAATATAGCAAACGCTAATGCCGTTTGCATTTCAGATTATGAACATGTGATTCCTTATGCTTGCCTTCCAAATGTGAATGCGTTCAACAATTGCTGCAATATAAGTGTAGGGCAGTAGTCGAACGTCTTCTTTTCGCCTATAAGGATGGATTAAGAAACTTCCAAAGATCAATTCAGGGGCCAATAATAGTAGGAGGTTGTGTGCGCTCATTATGTGCCCAGAAAGACGAGCTTTATCCCCGAATTTCTTAGTCAGAAAGATTCTGTCTTCAATAGAGGAGGCAGCATTAAACAGTCTTTTCGGGGTCATTTGAACCCACGGGTGGGTAGCCACCATATTTCGGTTAAAACATATACTGCCGTATTTGATTATGCTTAGACCGAGAGCCCGATCACTAAGATACTTGAGCGATTCTTCTAGACCGCCTACTTTTAAAACCAGATCACGCAAATAAGCGACATTTCCGGTCATGTATTGACCTCCATCAGGGTTATCCATCACATAATCTGAAAATGAACGCTCATAATCTTCAGAAACATAAACAATTCTTCCTTCGACCCCAACACAGCCTTTTTCAAAGTAACGTAGACCTTCTTCAATCCATGTGTCGTTTACTTTGCAATCGGCGTCTGTAAAAAAAACGTATTTGCCTTTTGCTTGTCGTACTCCTGAATTTCTACTTCCAGCAATCCCCAGCCATTTTTGATTTCTTATATAACTTATTCGGGGGTCTTTGAATCCTTTAATTATCTCGGGAGTTCGATCTTTGCTTTCGTCGTCAACCATAATTAGCTCGAATTCTTTGAAGGTTTGATTAAGGATTGACTTAATGCATCTGCCGACGCAGAATTGGCCATCCCTCACAGGGACAACAACCGAGACTAGTAGTGACATTTTTTGTTCTCCGGTGACAATTGTTGAAATGGTTGTTTATCCTTAATATTCAGGGATCAAAGAGAAAGGAGAAATTAGGAGCTAAGCCTGACTTTTTTCCAGGCTACAGTCTTCTGGTTTGAGCTTGTATATGCATGAAAAGTCGTCGAGATTCTTTGAATACCATTTAAT
>PLSP01000108.1:0-116014 GCA_003165195.1 Candidatus Bathyarchaeota archaeon
ACCAAAGACTCGCGAATGCGCCCGAGCCGAGCAGGTGCCGAACTTCACGGGTTTGCCGGCTGCCATCGCGGCCTGTTGCGCCACACGCCAGATCTTCGCGTATTCCAGCGGGTTCTTCGGATCATGCTCCACCTTGCCCACCACCCGCGGCCAGCGCCAAGTCTTGTAAATGGAATCCAGCATCGTGCCGACGGGATACGAGAGCAGCGGGGAGCGGGTCTTCTCGGATTGCAATTCCTCGTGCTCAAAGCCCTTCCACCGTTGCAGCATGTAATGATGCCACGAGCGGCCCGCGACGTCCTCGTCGAGGTGGTAATCGCCGGTGGTGAGGATGTCGAGCCCCGCGCGCGACTGATCGGAAACGACGATGGCGAGCGCGTCGGAAAACTGCTCGCGATACCACGGGTCCATCATGGCGGTGTCCAACGGGCGGCCCCACAGGTTCGCGCTATACCACCGTGGCCGTGGCCACGAACCGGTTACCGTGGCCGGGAGAATCAGATCTTTGGTTGCAGTAAATGCCATAAGTATGTCCTTTCAAACTATTGTCTTCTGTCTAATTTCCGCTTGGATGCACCAAGATTCTATCCCGTTTTTTGCCGAATGCGAACTATTTATTTAACTGGTGACCATCCGCGCGTTCCACCATCCCTTGCTTTAGACCCCGGACCGAAACCCCTTTAACCTCAAACTTGGCGGAGCAATTCCCAAGGTGAGCAGCCACCCCGTTGAAAAGCCCTGCCGGCGTGCGCGATGGAAATCAGTCGAAGGCCAGGGCCAGTCAGCGAAGCAGTGCCCGCTCCGCGTCTTCGAGTTCCTCCTTGCGGCGCAGGTAGCCGTGTTTGTAAATGAGGTGGCGGGCCTCGGCCAGGTCGTCCTTCGGCCCACGGGGGGTACCATCCGGTTGCTTGTCCCACGGATACTTCTCCCCACTTATCGCCGAGGGCCGGTTCGAGCGTGATCTCCGTAACGGGCGGGTCAACCTGCACAAGTTCGAGCAGCGCGACCAGCGTCTGGGCGAGGAAACCCCGAATGGCGACCGAGCCACCCCCGGCTCCAGGTGGTTTTTGCGCCGGGGTCGTCATGGCGAGGTCGCGGGCGCAGATGTCATGGTTTGGGAGGATAAGGCGCCATCCACAGCAGCCAGCCGGAATCCCTGCGCTCCCGGCTGTTCGTGGCGACCCCTGCTGAGGCGTGTGCTCATTGTGACGGTCAGAGGAATACCATCCCGCGGGTAGCCGCGGCAAGACTAACTCTCTGTTGGACTCCGGTACGGGCGCGTCTGGCTGGCGCAACTACGTCCCAGGAGCGCGGCCTTTAGGCTGCAGGAATGTGCGACATGGTGGCGCGTCCGGCTTGCTCAAGACCGTCGAGGGTTCGGGAGTTCTGCAGCCTAAAGGCTGCGCTCCTGGCGGGGACGGAACTACGCATCTCCTCGCGGTGCGTGAGACTGCGGAGCGGACGCAGCGGCAGATTATGAAACCCCATTCGGGGTAACAGATTGAACGCGGCCAAGGCATTGCCGGCGCGCCGTGCCTGGAATGCCCTATAACAGGTTTGTCACCTGCCATTCCTGCCACCCCCGCCCAACAAAAAGCCCAGCGCCGCTCTTTCGTTGCTCCTGGGGGCTGTGGAAGCCAAAGAAGAGGGGTTTTAAGGACCTCATTCCAATTCCCAAAGGGGTGGAATGCTCCAAGCGCCCCTCACCCCGTCCCTCTCCCCATCGGATGGGGAGAGGGTGGCTGAAGGCCGGGTGAGGGGTTTGCGGCAAATGGTATCATTCCGGCGTAGGGGCCGGTATTCCCAGCCCTTCGCGCCGGGCTTGGATCGCTTTGACTGAACAGCCCAGGCGCCGGGCCAGTGTTTGGTCGGGGAACTTGGCCAGCAGCGCATCTTGCTCCGGCGTCCAACGGTGGCGGCTTGAAGCAATGCCCAGGCGCAACCGCCTGGTCTTAACGCTGGTGACGGACCGCCCCAGCCGGCGGGCCAATTGCGCATCGGTAGCCTTGCCTAACATCGCAATCTCTTCCGCCGGCCAGGGCTTTGGCGGTGTGACTTTCCACAGCCGCGCGGGCAGCGAAATGCGAAGCTGGTTGCGGCGATGCCTCACGGTTCCCTCGCTGACGCCCAGCAGCATCGCCACCTGCGCATCCGGGCGCAGCCCCAGCAATTTGTCGTCCTCCGCCTTCCACCAGTGCTTCTTTGGACCAAAGACCGGGATGCCCTTGGTTTTTGCGTAGGCGATTTCTTCTTCCCGCGTCATGCCCCACTCGCGTACAGGAGCGATGATTTTTCTGTCTGGTGCCAGGCTTCCCAGTGTTATGTCGAATCGCACTTGGTCGTTGCCTCTGCCTGTGCAGCCATGAGCTAGGGCGGTGGCACCTTCTTTCTCGGCAATTTCAACCATTTTCGCTGCGATGAGTGGACGCGAAAGACTTGTGCTAATGGGGTATTTTCCTTCGTAGAGGGCGTTGGCTTTTATCGCTGGGAAAATGTAGTCTTTTGCAAACTCGTCTTTTGCGTCGATCGAGAAATGTTTGAGTACACCGAGTTTTTTGGCTTTTTCCTCAGCGGCTTTTAGGTCTTCGCCTTGTCCGACATCTACAGTTACTGTGATTACCTGTGCATTATATTTTTCTTGAAGGTACTTGATTAACACGGATGTATCTAATCCGCCCGAGTAGGCTAACACTATTTTTTCGCTGATATGTGATTCCCCTTATTTTCGGTTGAAATGTTCCCGTTACCTAAAATGCTGAACTTTTAAGTGTTGTGACTTTTTTGTTACTTAAAAAAATTTAAATGTACCATTTGATACATTCAATAGCTATTATGACCATAGCCCAAAACGTTCGCAACCACCTGCGAAATAAACCATACATGCTTGAAGCATTAGAGAAAGGCATCGTTAACTTGAGCGAGCTGTCACGGCAGATTCAAAAAGAAATAAAAACGGAAGACACAAGCGCGATAAAAGCTGCACTTCGACGCTACTCAGAGGAACTACAAAAACACAAGCAGAAACGGGAAGAAAAAGTCCTAATTCTACTCAAGCGAAGCAGCATTGCGGTTTACGACCGAAAATCTGTAATGATTACAGGAAAAGAACTTGCTAACCCTACAGGGATGAAGGTTGATTTGCTTGACAAATTCGTTTACCTCCTAGATAGGAGCGATTTGCCTGAACGCATCAGTACGCTTATGAAGCATGACAATTGCACCTTAATTGTTGTTCACTCGCCTGAGGAGCTGGAGGCTACTCCAGGAGTTGTCGCCTTTCTCGCAACTATGCTGGCAGAGCAGAATGTTAACATTATTGAGTTCATCTCCTGTTGGACAGAAACCATCATTGTTGTTGATAGAAAAGACAGCATAAAAACCTACGAAACATTATCCAACATGGTGGGCTAAAAAGCGACATTGCAACAACAAAATTAATAATGCCTCAACAGTATTTTACCAGTATCTTTCACTACTACGCCTTGAACGGCGCTTACCAAGTGGAGAAGAAGATCATGGTTCACCAAGAATGTATAAACTGCAAAACACAATACGGCATAGACGAGATAGTGTACTTCTGCCCAAAATGCGGAGACATACTTGAAATCAAATTCGACATCAAAGAATTAGCCCAAACACTCAAACACAGCGATTGGAAAACAAAGCCCCTCTCCGTCTGGCGATACCGAGACTTCATGCCAATCCACGAAGCCTCACAAATAGTCACCCTTAACGAAGGTGGAACTGGACTGCATCGTTCACAACGGTTAGGCGACGAACTTGGGTTAAAGGAAGTTTACGTTAAAAACGAGGGCGAAAACCCAACAGGCAGCTTCAAAGACCGCGGCATGACAGTCGGCGTCACAAAAGCAGTTGAACTTGGCGCTAGACATGTAATCTGCGCTTCAACGGGTAACACCAGCGCTAGTTTAGCCGCCTACGCTGCAAGAGCTGGATTGAAATGCACAGTTCTCATCCCCTCAGGCCATATAGCCTATGGCAAGCTGGCTCAAGCCATGATTCACGGCGCCAAAGTCCTCCAAGTCAAAGGAAACTTTGACCAAGCACTCGAATTCGTGCTCAAACTAGCCGAGAAACACAAAAGCATTTACTTGCTTAACTCGATTAACCCATTCCGCATAGAAGGCCAAAAATCCTTGGGATTTGAAATCTGCGAGCAACTAAACTACCAGCCCCCAGACAGAATCATCATCCCAGTCGGCAACGCCGGAAATATAAGTGCAGTCTGGAAAGGCTTAAAAGAATTTAACCAATTGGGCTTCATAAAAACTCTGCCAAAAATGACAGGTATCCAAGCCGAAGGTTCAGCACCCATCGCACAAGCAATCAAAAGCAACAGCGACAAAATAATTCCAGTCACGAACCCGGAAACCGTCGCAACAGCCATCCGCATCGGCGCACCCGTAAGCTGGAAAAAAGCCGTCAACGCTATTCACGAATCTCATGGAACAGCGGAAACTGTAACTGACGATGAAATTCTGGCTGCACAAAAAATGCTTGCGCGTGTGGAAGGCATATTTGTTGAGCCTGCAAGCGCCTCGTCCATAGCGGGACTAATGAAACTAGTTAAAAACGGCGTAATCGGCAAAGACGAACGAGTAGTCTGCATCACCACAGGTCATGGGCTAAAAGATCCTGACATAGCCATCAAGCAATGTGAGAAACCGGTAGAGGTTGAGGCTAATATGTTCGCAATTGAGCAGGCTTTGGGGTTGAAACAGCAAAGAGTTATTCTTGCAAGGTGAATGAAATGAGGATTATCTTAGTTGGCTATGGTGTAGTCGGGAAGGGCGTAACAACAATTATCGCTCGCAGGTATGCAGAGAAAGTTAAAGGTTATGGGTTTAACCCAAAAATCGTCGCCATCGCGGATATAGACGGTGCCGTCATCAACCCAAGAGGTTTAAGCCCACAAAAGCTCGAAGAAATCAAGCAAAGAGGATATCCCATATCCAAAGACCCTGACTTTGGGCGCCCAGGAATACCTGCATTAGATGTTATCGAATCAGTTGAAGCTGAAGTAGTTGTTGAAGTCACACCTGTTAACATCAAAAACGCAGAGCCAGCCTTATCTCACATAACTAAAGCTTTCAAAACAGGCAAGCACGTTGTAACAACTAACAAGGGACCTTTAGCCTTAGCCATGCCCGCACTAACTGAACTAGCTGAGTACAACAATGTTTATTTGCGGTTTAGCGGAACCGTGGGCGGCGGAACACCCATGCTGGAGTTTGCTAAACGATGCCTCGCAGGAGATAGAATCCTCGCTATACGAGGTATACTGAACGGCACAACCAACTACATTCTGACTGAGATGTCCCAGAATGGCGTGGGCTTCCAAGAAGCACTGGCAAATGCCCAGAAGCTCGGGTATGCTGAGAGAGAGCCGTCAATGGATATTGACGGATGTGATACCGCCTGCAAAGTAGTTATTCTGTCAAATTGGATTATGAATCAGAAAATAACATTAAAAGACGTAGATAGAACGGGCATCCGTAATGTATCTTTAGAAGCGCTTGACGAAGCCGCGAAACGGGGCAACACCATAAAGCTTATCGGCTCAATAGATGAAGGCAAACCAACCGTCAAGCCAACGGAAATACCGAAAAACCATCCGCTCTGTGTTAGCGGAGTGTTAAACGCTATAACATTCTCCACTGAATATGCGGCGGAACAAACCCTTATCGGCAGAGGTGCAGGTGGGATTGAGACAGCTAGCGCAGTTTTACGAGACCTCTTAGACATAAGACATAAGTTGGCTAATCGAATGTTAAATAATAACTCGGAGTCCTGAAAATGAAAATCGTAATGAAGTTTGGTGGAACCAGCGTTGGCACAGGCCAAAACATACGCCACGTCGCAGACTTGGTTACTAAATACGCTAATGATGATTGCAAGGTTGTCGTTGTGATTTCGGCGTTGGCCGGCGTTACAAACAAGCTAGTCGAGGTCGCGGAGCAGGCAAAGAAAAGCGATGAAAAACACATCGACGAATTCATCAAAGAACTACTACAAAAGCATCAGGCAGCAATAGAGACAGCCATCACAAGCACGACCCTACAGACAGAAGTTTCCCAAATAACCGAGAAAACAATCGCTGAACTTGAAAAGGTCCTAACAGGTATTTGTTATGTCGGTGAGCTTACACCTAAATCTAAAGATTACGTTTTATCCTTCGGCGAACGGTTGTCAACTCCGATTGTCTGGGGGGCCATAGAAGACCACAACGTTGAGACACAATGGTTCACGGGCAAAGAAGCAGGCATTGTGACTGACAGCAATTTTGGCGAAGCAGACCCACTTATGAATTACACTAGTCACCTAATCCAAGAAAGACTCGGACCCCTGCTAGAAAAGGGCGTTATCCCAGTAGTAACAGGTTATATCGCCGCTAACCAAGATGGAGTAGTAACTACCGTTGGACGAGGAGGCTCCGACTACACCGCAACCATCCTTGGAGTAGCATTGCAAGCTGACGAGGTGTGGATTTGGACAGATGTCGACGGCATAATGACGACAGACCCAAAGATTGTTCCTGCCGCACGAATGTTGCCGCAACTTAGCTACCAAGAAGCCGCAGAAATGGCAATTTTCGGAGCCAAAGCCATGCATCCACGTGCACTTGAACCCGTCAGCAAAGAAAATATCCCAGTCAGGATACGCAGCATTTTCAAACCAGAAAACCCTGGCACATTGATAACCAAAGAGCCTGATGCAAAAGTAAAGGAAGCTGTAAAAGCGGTGGCTATGATACCAGATGTTGCTATGCTCTACGTCAGCGGAGCAGGAATGGTGGGTGCTCCTGGAAGCTATGCCAAAGTATTCGATGTGCTAGGCAAAAACAACATAAACGTTATGATGATTTCTGCTGCAGCCTCAGAGGGCAACATTTCAATGGTTATTCGCCGCGCCATATTAGGACGTGCAATTAGCACTCTTGAAATCGCACTTTTGGACCGAAGCGGCTTAGTCAGTGAAGTCTCAGCCGAAGACGATGTTGCTGTTATTGCGGTAATGGGCGCCAACATGAAAGGTACGTTGGGCGTCGCTTCAAAGATATTCGCTACCGTCGCCAAGAAAGGCATAAACATCCGCATGATAGCGCAGGGCAGTTCAGAATTGAACATTTCGTTCGTCGTCAAGGAGAAAGATGGAGCCGCAGTGGTTAAGGCAATTCATGACGAATTCAGCCTCGACAAAATATAGCAAAAAAATTGAAGCAGTCACAGTTTGCTATAACTGAAAAGTTGGGTTAGAATTGGGAAGAATTTTGTCCCCAATACCTTCGCCTAGACCGCCAGAGCAGCATCCGAGCTACAAAAACTATCAACAGAACAACCAATATAATTATGAGGAATTCTCCTGGATAGGGAGCTGCTCCACTGTAAAATACAAAAAAGTACAGAATAACAACAATAATTATTCCGATAGGTAGCATGAGCATTATACCCGCATAACGCATCCAACTTGGCGGTCCTGCTTGCCTATTCCCATAACCTCCAGCACCTCCCGAGGCACGCTGTTGCTGAATCTGTCGGAGCCTCTCCTCGTTGAGGTAGTATTTGCCACTGACTTCGACGAAAATGCCTGTTTGACCCAGCCTGCGGTGCATAGCTTGCTCGAAACGTGGCGGCAGACCCAGCTCTTGAATTGTCATAGCTTTCTCTGGAGATGTAGCGCCTTTCGCTCGAAACTTTTCTACTAGCTCATTTAGTCGTTGACGCATTTGCTGTGGATTTCTAAACATAGATTTTCCTCATGGTTTATTTTCCGTTTTTTCTTCCGGGGATTCAAGGCCCTGCATGATTTTTTCTGCAAGTTCTCTCATGGCATCTGCTTTTACCATTGTTAGGGCACGCTTATTTCTGCCTGTCATAACTAGAAGGAGGTCGCCTGGTTTTATGTCAAGGTCTTTACGGGCATCAGCAGGGATGACTATTTGTCCCCTATCGCCGACTTTAACAGTTCCGAATAGATGCATTTCGCGATTTCTCTCCATACAAATCACACATTTCAGCTATTTCATACAAGTGTGATTCAAGGGTTTAACTATTTTCCCAAATTAACAGCACAAAACCAAAATCTAAATCATTCAATAAATTGTGCATCTCTTCTGATTTTTGATGCTTTCAAAGTAGTCTTCATTTCAATGAGAGTTTGTGATAGTTCAGCACTTAGGTTTTGCATCGTCAACGGCTGCATAAATTTTCCAAGAAAGCTAAAGTCAACAGCGTGAAAAAGGTGGCTTGTGCAGTTGCAATCTGAGCACCCGAATCCAGTAAACGGCTCAGCATTCTTCTCCATCAAATGTGCAATTCTGCATTCTTCCTCTTTGTCCCCATACACATAGTAGGCATTGATAACTTTCGCTGCTTCGTTGCTCAGCAGATAATCAATGTGCCAGAACAAACGTTTCTCTTTGCCGATGTGGCGCTTAACCCTTAGGTCTAGGTTGTTCTGTGCCGAACCAACATAAGCGTACAGTCCTGCTGGGAAGGCGAACTCACCTAAAGCGCCGACCGTTATTCGGGTGTTTCTGCGGATTCGGATGACTAAGACATAGATGCCTTTCACAGTTTCGCCTAAGCACAGCGTTGGCTCTTCAAGGTTTAATATATTTTATTCCCAGTTGCTCAAGCATTAGAGGCAGGCTGTTTGTAGGTGGCAGGCATGTTTGGTCGCGACACACATAGGCGGTTGCTTTGCCCCCAATTTGCTGGTAACCCAACCCCGCGGTACTTGGGTTTTTAAGTGCGATGGTTGTTGTTGGCAGATAACTCTTCCTTAGAGCACTTAACATTTCCAGTAAATCCTCGCCGGCTAAGTCGCCAACCAAAACCACGCTGTAAGATGGCCCAACCTGAAGATCCACTGCTGACAAGAAGAACGTGAAGGCGTCTGGTGCTCCCTCTATTTCTCCCCCAAATGTCTTGGTCATTTTTGTAGCCATTTCCTCATATTGGGACTCGTTGGTTAAACGGCTTAGCCACAGCAAATCATGAAGCGCAACTGAATTGCCTGAGGGAGTTGCACCGTCGTAGAGTTGCTTTAGTTTCGGCAGCGAAGCGAGACTATTTTGTGTTTGGAAGAATCCGCCGATTTGCTGATCCCAAAACTTGCTTATCATGGATTTAGCTAAATCGGAAGCAGCTTGCAGATACTTGTCTTGGAAAGTTGACTCATAGAGCATAATCAGTCCATACACAGAGTAAGCGTAGTCGTCAAGCATGCCCTCAACGGCTACCTCGCCTTTTGCGTAACGGTGATAGAGCTCGTCACCTTTTCGCATTTGGGTAAGGATAAAGTTGGCTGTCTTCTCAGCTGCTTGAAGATATTTTGTCTCCTCAAATACGGTGCCTGCTTTGGCCAATGCTGCAATCATCATGCCATTCCAGTCAGTTAGCACTTTATCATCTATAGCTGGTACAACCCGCTTTTTCCTTTCTTTGAAAAGTGCTGTTTGTATTTTGCCCATCTGCATTATGAGTTCATCAAGGGTTAAGCCTCTGTAGTCCGCGAGTTCTTGGAGTGGTTCCGCGATATGTAGGATGTTTTTGCCGTTGCTGTTGAGAAAGTTGCCTGTGGGTTTTATGCCGTAGAGATGAAGGGCAAGCTGGGCATCTGCAGGGGGCAAAGCATCGAGGATTTCGTCCTCTGTCCATACGTAGAATTTACCCTCGTCACCATCACTATCAGCATCCTGCCCCGAGAAAAAGCCTCCATCTCTGCCAGCAGCCAAGTCACGTAAAGCATACTCTAAGGTTTCTTTAGCAGATAACTTGAATTTTGGAGCACCCGTAACCTGATAGGCTTCAACATATGCCAATGCCAACAGGGCTTGGTCGTAAAGCATCTTTTCGAAGTGTGGCACTAGCCATTTTGGGTCTGTGCTGTACCGGTGAAAGCCAAAGCCAATTTGGTCAAAAATTCCACCCAAACGCATCTGCCTGAGTGTTTGCTCGACCATATCTAAGGCTTTCTGGTCGCCCGTGTGAGCGTTATAGTGCAGTAAGAAAAGGAGTTTGTGTGGAGTGGGAAATTTCGGCGCTGACCCGAAACCGCCGTTGTCTGGATCAAAATCCAATTTAAGCCTATCAAAAGCGTCTTTTGAGACCTCGTTGCCGAGTTGGTTTTGCGGAGTGCGTTTTTCCATGGTCTGGAGACGCTGCTTTATGTCGGCACCTACCATTTCAAGCTGGGGGCGTTGCATCTTCCAGTACTTTGTGACTTCTGGAACAAGCTCCAGCATGCCAAGCAATCCGGGCTTTGATTGCTTCGGTATGTAGCTTGCAGCTAAAAACGGATTAAGTTTATGGGTCATGATTATATTGAGTGGCCACCCGCAGTTTCTGCCCATGGCTTGGCAAACGGCCATGTATGCTGCGTCTAAGTCGGGGCGTTCTTCTCGATCTACTTTGATGCATACAAAAGCGTTGTTTAGTAGGTCGGCAACTTGTGGGTCGCTGAAGCATTCCTGTTCCATAACGTGGCACCAGTGGCAGCTTGCATAGCCGATGCTTAGAAAAATTGGTTTGTCTTCGGCAGCGGCTTTGTCGAGGGCTTCTTGACCCCAAGGGTACCAGTCCACTGGGTTGTAAGCATGTTGAAGAAGATAAGGGCTTTTTTCATTGATTAGCCTGTTAGGCTTGTTTTCTTGCTTTGGCTGCAAAAAAGGATCCTCCTTTGTCACTATTGAGTTTGCTCAATGTATTAAACCGTTCGAGCAAACGGTAACACAGAAGGATTAAAAGAGGCTAACCGGTGTTTCACCGATGCCCTCTTGTTTCATAATCTGTCGGGTCAGGCAAGCCAGCCTCAGCAAAAGCTTTTTTGCGGTTCACACAGCTTTCGCATCGACCACAATGCTTGGCACCATCACGGTAGCAGGACCAAGTATATTCATGGGGCACGCCAAGCTCAACACCTTTTTTGATTACCTCAGATTTGCGCTTGCCACTAAATGGCGCTTGAATGCTGATGTCTTCGCCTGTCCCGAGCCGCGCCGCCTTCTCAAAAGCCTCGTAGAATTCGCGCCTGCAGTCAGGGTAGAAGGGTTCGTCTGAGCCATGAGCGCCATAAAAAATCTTGTCTGCGCCAACGGAAACCGCGTATGACACAGCAACCGAGAGAAAGATAGCGTTTCGGAACGGCACGATGATGGGCTGGCTGAATTCGGCGGTCAGAGGAATGTTTGTGTTACAAAGCGAGGTCACCTCGCCAAAGACTCCTCTTAGGGCTGAGAGGTCAACGATTTTGGTTTTGGAGCTTAGGCTTTCTGCAATTTTTTCCGCGGATTGAGTTTCTTTCACGGCGATTTGGCCATAATTAAAAGTTATAGGGTACAAAGTATAGCCTTCTTTTTTTGCCCAATACGCCACGACGGCTGAGTCTGGGCCACCGCTAAGGACAACTACACATTTTTTTGAAACTTCTATTTTTGATGCCTCCATATTTTTCACTTCAACCTTGACCTAATTATACTGATTTAATTTTGGAACTCGTTGGAAACAAACCAGTTGCTTTAAGCAGTTTAAACAGCGGCCATCCAATGGCAACAGTAGCAATAACGTTTCCGATGGCTACATAAGCTATGGTAAGAAGCAGCGGTAACTGATAAAGGAAAGACAACATCCATCCAACTGTTATGCCTAAGACGACCGAGTAAGCGGCGCTTGTTGCAATTACAGTGTAGTCATTTTTTGTTTTTTTGTAAATATAATAGATAACAAAAGACATGGCGAAGGAGGGAATTGTGTTAAGCAGGTCAAGTAAGCCGTCTGGCGAAAATATGTTTCCTATGAAAACTCCAAGTGTATGACCTAAAACGCCAGGTATTCCAAGCAAGGGAACCGCTGCAACCATTGAGTCTGCAATACGAATTTGGATGGGCCCGTAAGAGATGCCACCGAGTCCAACGACAAGCGCTGCATAAAGTGCAGCATATATACCAATTAATGCTAAATCTTTACTTCGTAATTTCATTTGCAATTTGCCTCCCTACTCCCGGGTTTTATTTTAAGTGGCGGAACGGGTAGGAAGCGTCCACTCACCCGCCGAAGCAAAAAGCATGTTAAGCCAATATTAAAATGTGTTGTTAACTTATTTTTTTCAAGGCGTCGTTGGTTTTTTGAATATTTCCTGTCTCCACTTGTTTTCCCAGCTAGCCCAACCAGTCTTAACCAAGCTTTCCCTTAACTGAGGTCTTTCCTTAACCCACTCAAGAAAACTCCAAAAACGTCTAGTATTATTATTAAGCAACTCCTTGGGCACACCTTTCTCTTCGCACCATCGAAAATAACCGTTCTCAACCATATGAGCAAGCTCGCCTGTAGACTGAACCTCGCGCACATTGAACCCTTGGCTTCGCAAACGATTGACTATACTTGAGAGCACATACTCTGAGCAAACGTTGAAACAGGTTTCATGATCAGGTTGCATCACGGCAACTATTTCGTCAGCGATTTTTACAGCGTCTACCAAGTATTTTTTAGCTTGAAAGTTTGGCGCNNAGGAAGTTGTGGGGATTCTACGTTCCATCACCATGGGGGCGGGTGGCTTCAATGCGCCCACTACTACGCCCAAGAGTAAATCACTCCAGCCGTAGGCGTCTATCAGTATTGTTTTACCCGAGAGATAGCAATCCATACCCAAGTTTTAATCGCCTGCAAGCAAGAGAATGGTTGCGAGGGTTTTTTGTTTTTCCCCTGTGGGACACAATACTTCAATATCTCTAAGTTCGTTGGAAGTTTTCCAGTTGAATTTTATAATTGCTTTGTTTCCACATAAAATCATGGGAGCGGTGCATAGGATCAAGTCTATCTATCAATTCAACAAAATCATCTGGAACTATCAGAATTAAACAGAAGTACTTGCCGAAATGCCTGCGGAAGATTGAAGTTTTAACTAAAAACTGCATCATGTTGGTTTTAACGCCGTGTGGCTCAAGGAGAACTTTGCGGCCTTTGTTCGTGAATTGGGGAAGCAAAAAGTCAGGCTTGTAGGTTAAACCGGTTTCCTGCGTAAGATTAAACTCCATAAACTCGTAACTGAAGACAACTTGTTTTCTTTTCAGAAAATCGTAAACATCCCTTTCCAACGCGGTGAATGCGCCCGGTTCCACAATGGCTTCGCCCGCTCGGTTGTAATGGTAAACAACGGTTAAGTACCGCATCAACGGCTGCATGAGTTCACGGTGCTTTTTAATGAAAAAACCTAGTGAATTCTGAAGCGAAGTAGGTGTTAGGTCGGAGTATTCAAGCCAGGTACCTAGAATAAAGAAAGGGAAATCCACTATGGCTGGGTCGTCTGGAAAAAGGCTACGGGCGAACTCGGTTAGCCGTTCAGCATCTGCATCGAATTCCGCTGTATTGCTCCACCAGCTATCAGGCCTGTTTTTTACGCTTAGTTCAAACGGCAAGTTTTCGTTGTCGCTTAACCCTAGTGCAGCGAATACTCTATAACTTGGCGTTGTAAGCGGCACCATTAGGTCTTTGGGGCTATAGGGGAGTATTGCGAGGTCAGGGTAGCTACGGACCATCCAGCGCAGATAAAGCCACGACTTGGATTTATGCTGCTTATTCATCCTCTTAACAGTGTAAGAGAGCTGCTCAACAAGATCTTTGGGTTTTCTGCCCTTACTAGCCAACTCAGTGGTGTATTTGATTAAGTCGCCGCCAGCTTTCATGTGGACAAACTGGTTCACTGAACAAATTACTTCAGCAATCTCCGATTTTGCTACGCCTAGGCGGTCAAAGTTTTTAATGTCTTGGCCAAAGCGGGCAAGTTCTGAAGCCAAATCCGAAGGATTTCGCGCGGTATACAATTTGCCACCTAATTTGGTGTGCAGGTGACTGAGTAGCAACCGTATGTTTCTTGGGTTTCCAGTGAGTTTGAAGTCGCTGAGCGCTGCAGCAAGCAGAAAATAGTGTGCGGCTTCCCTTTTACTGTCTTCGCTGATTAGCGGCATAAACCAAGGTTTAGGGTTCAGTTGGTCATCTAGCTCAATATCGCGGACGCTGCTGTAAGTTTCAACATACAGCTTCATTAAGTCCCTTATGCTAACTGCTACCCCTTCGATCATGACTCAACTTATCTGGTCTCTTACTTAATTATTTTGTTAAGCAATTAATCAACAGTGAATCAATCAAGCGATAAGTTTACACGTTGACTTTGTTACAACGGTTGGCTTCCTATCCGTCTCAGAATCAGGTTTGCCACAAGAGAGATTGCTACAGCCACTATTATGAAAATAAGTAGGTCTACAAAACCTATAAAATAAAAAATGAATAAAACTATTATTAACGCAACAGCGATTACTCCGATGATCTGCTTTTTTCGACGTACATTATCTGGGACGGAATTGCTCAAAGAGGTCACCTAACGTTACTTCACTCATTTCATTGAAAGCCTATAATCATTGCTGTTATTACCGCTGAAAGCAGAGGGTACTCAAACAACCCAACAACCCCGAAAGGCGGGAATATAATTGGAAAAATAATGCTTGCTTAAAAGTTGCCTCAAACGCAAGGCTCCGCTACTTTTAAAGAAGAAAAAGAACATCTTAGAGGCGAGTTTATTGTTTGCCTGTTTTAGCTTCATGTTTTGCTTTTTTTGCTGCGTTTTTCTTTTTTAGCGATGGCATGATAGTTTACCAAGCCTGTATTGTAAGTGGGCGCTTAAAAGACTTTGCACCATACTCCCTGCATGTCTTCGAGAACAAGTCGACTACAAATCATTTTGAAGTAACAAAAAATCTTTAGCGCTTAACCTGAAGAAGTAGGTACTTCGCAACAATCAGTTTTTATTACTTTCTGCATCACAGAATTATCAATCGAAGGCAACTGCATTGACAAATACGTTAATTGTAAACTGTTCATTAGAAACCACTGCAAACAAACTTTTGGTTGAAGCCGTAGGGAAGTTTAGCAATTACAAAGTGATGCATTTCAGGGAAATCGATGAAGCCCACAAAATCAATGACGAAGTTGACACCTTAGTGTTAAGCGATTCAGCCGCGCGAGTTGTAAGCCCAACCCACAGAAACATGTATATTGGAACCGTTAACTTGATTAAAAACTGCGATATGCCTGTTCTGGGCATTTGCTTCGGACATCAATTGCTCTGCTGGGCGTTGGGCGCTAAAGTAGGGTCGCTTAATGAACCCGTTCTTGACAGGTTTGAAAAGGTTCGAATAATTAAAGACGACCCAATCTTTGACGGCTTACCTCAAAGCAAACCCGCATTCCTTGCAGAGTCACACTATGACCATGTATTAGAGGAAAGTCTCAGTCCAGCAGATTTTTTGTTGCTCGCAGACTCCGAATCATGCCAAGTAGAAGCAGTTAGACACAAACAAAAGCCAATCTACGGAGTGCAATTCCATCCTGAGCGCACGAACTTAAGAAACGAATCACACAACGAAGGCAACCAGATAATTCAGAACTTCTACAAAAATGTCGTTAAACAATAGTTAGTTTATTGTCAACGATTACAAATCAGATGATTCTTCAACTCAGTTTTAAGTTTTTTTCTTCAGCAATCGCTTTGCTGCTTTTTTTGCAAAGTGTTAAATGTGGATAGAACTTACAATTAAACGAAGGAGAGGTTTTGTTGAAAAAGGCCCCTACAGATTGCAAAGCGAAGTTAATCATAGCGGCATTAGCGATCATGATAGTTGTTATATCATTTTCAGTGGTTGCAGTGATGCCAGTCACTAAAGCGCAAGGTGGTGGTTCCATATCGGTCAGCCCAAATCAGGGTCCTGCAGGAACCCAAGTTTCAGTAATGGGTGGAGGATTTTCAGACGCTGTAACAATTACCTTTAATGGTGCAAATGTCGGAACGCAATACCCAAATGAAATAACTGACACAATACTGATGCAATATACAATACCCACATTGCCAGCTGGGTCATACCATTTTACGGCCACAGACGACGCAGGCGACTCTGCTACCGCTGCATTCACGGTTACATCAGGTTCTTCTTCGCCGACGTCTGCGGCGCCCACTTCACCGCCATATTTGACATCCACAGCTCCTCCAGGCTCCAGCACGTCTAATCCTTGGCTTTACACTTATCCGCCCACAACTGAAAGTAGCAACAGCGGTTTCTGGACTCCAGTAACCATCAGCTTGATTGCGGCAGCGGTGTTGGCAGTGGTTTTGATTCCAAGTTTTCTATTCACAAGACGGGGCAACGGGAAACAAAGATCTCTGTACGAGGAAGAACGCCCATCCTCGTCTTACCCATCGTCATCCCCTTACTCATCTTACACTCCCAAGCAGCCTGCTCAATCAGCTGGATACTCGCCATCTGGCAGATATCAATCAACTTATCAGAGCAGGTCCTCTTCAACGCTGGCCGCTTCACGGTACAGTCGACCACAAAGTAGCGGTTACAACAAACCGTCATCAAGCACTTATACAAGCACCCGTTACAGTCAACCTTCAAACTACAGTCGACCAACCCAACTAACCAAAGCTTGCCCACGATGCGGAAAATCTGTGAACGAAGACCAAAATATCTGCCCATCCTGCAACAAAAGGCTCAAATAAAAACTCAATTCTTTCTTTCAGGAAAAAATTCCTAAGTCTTTAAAAAAAGGATTCGCGGAATTGAGGATATTTTTTAGGCTGGATATTTACTGTTATGCAGACTATAGCCTGGAGTTAAGTTGTGATGAGAAAGAAGTTTATGGGTGAGAGCACAAAATCTTATCGCACCGTGGAGAGCATAAACGAAGCGGCAGACAAAGGTGCTAGTAGCATATGTTCAATGGGATCCCAAAAGAAACTACCGTTTTCCTTAGAAGACCTCCATTTTGTGCCCGCCCAAGTTTCCAAGATACCATTAAACGTAGATGAAAAAGTGAATGTTAAAGTAACTATTGGGCCAGCCTCAAAAAAGCCCATGATAATTTCTTCGCCTATAATGTTTAGCGGTATGAGTTACGGCGCCGTGTCAAAAAATGTAAGGTTGATACTTACAAAAGTAGCTTTGGACCTAAATTTAGGAATTAACTCTGGGGAAGACATTGTTATACCGGAGATCGAAACTGCCTCAAAAAACCTAATTCTTCAATACTCAACTGTTAGAGTTGGAATCACAGAAGAGATTCTAAGAAAGTCTTCAGCCGTAGAGATTAGGTTTGGTCAGGGCGCATATCCTGGTTGGAGAAGCCTGCTGCCTTCAGCAAAAGTGCCGGGGAATATAGCAAGATTAAGGGGACTAAAACAGGGAGAAGACGAACATGACCTCACCCACCACCCTGACATCCGAAACAAAGAAGAATTAAAAGAAAAAATCAATGCTTTAAGAAATCTAACAGATGGAATCCCAGTCGGCGCCAAGATAGGCTGCGGAGACATAGAAAATGACGTTGAAGTCTTATCAGATTGCGGGGTAGACTTTATCGCCCTTGATGGATTTGGCGGGGGAACAGGAGCAACAGAGTTTTTCGTTAGAGAAAACGTAGGAGTACCCATCGTTGCAGCCTTACCGAGAGCTGACCATCAGCTTCGAAAGCTCGGCAGGAGAAACCAAGTAAGCCTGATTGCGGGAGGGGGACTTCACACATCAGTTGACTTCGCAAAGTGTTTAGCTCTTGGAGCAGACGCCGTCTACATCGGAACATCCGCATTAATAGCATTAGGCTGCCAACAATACCGAATCTGCCACACAGGAAAGTGCCCAACCGGAGTAACAACAAGTGACCCAAATTTGATACAGTTACTGAATGTGGATGAAGGGATTCGTAGGCTAACTAATTTTGTAAGGGTTTCAAACGAGGAAATTGCGGATTTGGCACGAATTGTCGGAAAAGATGATGTTAACAGACTTGGCGTTGAAGACCTTGTTGCCCTCAAAAGGGATTTAGCTGAAGCCACAGGAATTAAATGGTTGAACGGAAAAGTGGTGTCTTAGATTCTGGGAACTCCAAGAATTTGTGTTGACACATGAGGGCAATTGCGTGGATTGGTCTTGTTCACAGGATTGCTTTTCTGGAACGTCTTATGTCACCCCAAGTTTCTATGGTTTGGTATAGTCTTTGATATTGCTACTTTTTTTTCTTTCTAATTTTTCCCGCGAAGCTCTGTACTGTTTCTTCGCAGACTTGTGGCTTCCAAGTGCATATGCCTTTGATTATTTCGCTCAAGTAGTGACTTAACTCTTCATTTGTCACGCCTTTCGAGCAATTGACTTTATACTCAATTTCGCCGTTAACTCGACTAACGGCTATTTCCACTAAAAAACCTGTATCCATATTTCAACCCTGAACTAACTTTAGGTAAACGAAATTTAAAGCTTGTTTGTCGTGCGGTTTTCTAAAAATTATTGTTTTGCTGAAAACTCATTTGTTTTTTGAGATTTCAATTAATATTTTGCCCTTTTCGATTTGGCATTTGTAGGTTTGTAGTTTTGTCTGGTGGTTTTCTTGGTATTCGCCGTTGCGGATGTCGAATTTCCAGCCGTGGCAGGGGCACATAACCAGGTAGTCGGTGAGGATTCCGCTTTGAAGTTGGCAGCCGGCGTGGGGGCACAGGTTTGAGACGGCGTAGACTTGACCGCCTACTTTGGCAAGGAGCACTGGTTTGCCTTTGACTCGGACGCCTCGCATTTTGCCCTCGCCTAATTCAGCGTCCTTTATAGCTGACACAAAATCGGTTTTGCTCATAGTACTCGTTATAAAATTCTCAGATGTGTTCAAAAAGTTTGCGCTTGTTAAACCAGGCCAATAATACGGCGCAAAACCGGTTGATTTTGACAGTTCGCCTGGCTCATTTTGCAGGGTCACCGATGAGGCGAGGGTGTTTAGTCGGCTTGGGGTTGGAGTCTTGTTTCAAATATTTATTTAACGTTTGTCGGGTTCGCTTATGCGGCGCCTTTTTTTGCCTTTTTTTGTCTTTTAATGCCTTTCTAAGTCTTTCCCCGTCTTTTTATGCCTTTTAACGCCTTTTTACTCCTCCACCTGAGACCAAATTAAACCCTAAACCCAAAAAGCAACTCAAAACAAACTTTTCCGAGAGAAAGGGGAGGACCCTACTATTTACAACAAAAAACTAACAAAATTGGCAGACCAACAGCTCAAATTTACCCAGTGATTGCTCCACCAATAAACCCGCTGACTGCTCTAAAGACCTACAAGCTTTTTCAAAAGAAGTGGGAGGGCAGCTTCTTGGATCCAGCATAACCTCAGGGCAACAGAGAAAACTACTTTTCAGGTGTTGACGTTCAGATCGAGAATTTCTATTTAGATTTTGTAGGAAACATGCGTTAATTATAAATTAGTGATTTCCCAAATTACAGTTAATTGTAAGGCAGGCAGTTTTCGAGATATGGCTGAGTCCATTAGGGTATGGCTAAAAAAAATATTCAGTTTGACACTGATTCTTAACGCACTTATAACGGTAGTTTCTATGACTGGAATTCTCTATGGCTTCTATCATGCGTGGCCCTACTGGAAACCTTACACGCCATACCTCATCAACGGCAACCTTTTCCTCATCGCCGGCATAGCTGCACTTATCAATATTTTTCCAAGCGCCAGCATCGGTCGAGCACTACATACGGGTAGATTATTTTTTCACCATTATGTCTACGGCTTCTTTGTCCTAATATTTGCCTCAATCTACACAATTACTTCAACGCCTGCAACTATGATAACCCTATTTCTACAGAACACTTCGGACGTACCCATAAACACCGGCAGATGTTTTCTACTCATAGGATGCACATTGGTGCTAGATGACCTTCCCGATGTACACGCAAGAATTGAAAGAACCTTAAACAGGATAAAATCAGGCTTCTGTAGAATCCGCCCGGCAATGCATTATCTCCAGTTGGCAACAGGTATAATTACACTCTACATTTTTCTCGCCATATTACTCTCAGCCATCGCGAAGCCTTCATTCACAATTTCAAACGACCTCACAATGGCCACGCTGGTATTGACAAGCATAACATCGTTTGCGTGCGTGAAAAAGAAGTCGTGGCTTAAAATAACTCCACCTTCGCTTAACTTAGAAAGCAGTCATTAACGCTTCTGTTTGAGAATTTCTTTTGCAACAGTCTCCAGCTGCTCTTTTGAGTGAAGCCTTGAGCCTCCTCGTGCGGTTATGAATTCGGGGAGTTGCGGCAGTTTCAGAATCTGAACTGTAGGGTCGTTTAGATGGAGAGTTGCGTATTTGTTTGTGAAGACCACAATACCTTCAACGTTTATACCAAGCTGACGTAAAGCCCAAGAAGAGTCAATTATGCGCTTTATCGTGGCGACGTTTCTTTTGATTTGGCGACTTGGGCTGCCCTTAAAACCGTTTTTTCCCGGTCGTTGCCACAGGTCGCCGTTGCAGTTGATGACTCCACTCCAATTCTTTGTTTCCAAAACGAAGATGCCGCCGGGCGCAAAAACAAGATGGTCTATGTCTCCTCCGCCGTTGAGCAGATAAAGATCGTTTAAGAGGATGTAATCGTCATTTAGTTTGCTGCTTAACAAATTAGTCACCTGTTTTTCTCCGTTCCAGCCGCCGATATAGACGTGGTATTTGTGCAGGTAATAGAAAAACCCGACTAATGGTAATAAAGAAATTAGCAGCCCAGCCTCTGGGAGGATTCCTAAGCTAAGGATATAGAGCGCTTCAAGGCCCGAAGCAATAATTATTAAGAAGAAAAGAAGCAAGCATAGAAGCGATTTCGCCAGGTTTTTTCTAACTTGATTTTTGAGGTAGTTACCTGACCCTTTCATCTTCCTCATACGCTAACAGCTCTAGGAGGCATTCATTCGCTTCAATGGTATATTACTTTATAGCATATACTCAAGTTTTTCTCGGGTAAGCTGAGTGTTAGTAAAAATCGGTTACCCAATTCATAATGCAGATCAAACCTTGATTTCATCTTTATTGGGAAATTAGCAAGATTTTTAACATGGACTGCTTTAATGAGGCTGCATGACTGCGTCTCAGACATTTCTTTCTGACAAAAGTCTTCGCAAAAAGTTATTTCTGCCGATTTTAGGACTTGCAGTCTTTTCAGTGTGGTTGATAACTGTTTCTTTTCAACTGCTCTTAATCGATATAGCTCAGACATTTCAAGTCCAAGTGGGCACAGCAAGCCTCGTCGCAGCAGTTGGCTCCATCTCCGGCGTAGCTGCTGGTCTGCTGATGTCTGTTTTTAGCGTTCGCTTTAACCATAAAATATTGCTTTTAATTGGACTTTTCTGCACAAGCATCGCGGCGGTTGCTTTCTTTTTTGCACCAAACTTTGACTTAGTGTTAATACCAAACATCGGTGTAGGCGCAGGAATAGCCATCGTCACAGCTATGGCTTACTCATTAATCGCAGAAACCTATCCACTGGAAAAAAGAGGCAGAGCAATCGGATGGATGGTAGCGTCAACCGCCTTGGCATATGTTATTGGAGCGCCAGTTATTGGAATAATTGACAGCATAGGAAGTTGGCGTTTAGTCATGATTGTCTTAGCTTTGCCCTTCGCACTTGCAAGCTTAGCTTTGTCTTTTTTTGTAGTTCCAAAGATCTCAAATCAAAATCCGCAAGCTGAAAAAGAACCGTTCTTTGAAGGATGCAAAAAAGCCTTCTCAAACAAATCAGCAGTCGCTATCTTATTCGTTACGATGTTTAGCATGGCTGAAGGCTCCATAGGCTTCTATGCGGTTTCCTTTTTTAGACAACAGTTTTCGATAGGAATAACGGCAGGCTCCATAGTTATCGTCACAGGGAACATTCTAGCGTCTGTGGGCGGCGTGATTGCGGGCCTATTAATCAACAGAGTAGGCAGAAAACGGCTGGGGACAGTCACTTGTTTGACGGCGGCTCTGCTCACTTTAACTTTCACTCTTATGCCCAGTTTTTCTTTATCTTGGGGTTTGAGCGCACTTCGCTTCTGGTTTTCAGGAATGTCATCTACCGCAGGGGGCAGCTTAGTTATTGAACAACTTCCAAAATTCCGCGCCACCATGATGTCTCTTAACAGCGTGTTTATGAATTTTGGAATGCTGCTCGCATCCATTTCAGGTGTATTAGCAATTGACCTTTACGGGTACCAGTCGATGGCGTTGATTTTAGGCAGCTTCGGTATAGTGGGCTCAATTATATGGATTTCCATAGTTAGAGATCCATGCAAGGCCTAGCCATACCACTTCTGATAGGTCCGGTTGCATTGCAATTCGTAGCTTTAGATTTATATGAACAAAAAGAAGTCAAAATAAATTAAAAGGGAAGTCTCGAAAGAGACTGGTTATTTTTTGTTTATTAGGTATTCGTGCATTGCTTTTGCTGCACGTTTACCTGCGCCCATTGCACTGATGACTGTTGCTGCACCTGTTGCAACGTCTCCGCCTGCGTAGACTCCGTCAAGACTGGTTTTGCCGACTTCGTTAACACAGATTGTTCCGTGTCGTGGATCGCTTTGCAAGCCATCTGTGGTTCGCTGAATGATTGGGTTGGGTGTCTGCCCGATGGCAATGATCACGGTGTCAACGTCCATTGTGAATTCGCTACCTGGAACCTCTTTGACTCCTCGTCTGCCTTTTGCGTCTGGTTCAGTTAGCTCCATTGCAACAACCTTCATTGCTTTAACCCAGCCTTTTTCGTCGCCGTAGAATTCAACTGGTGCCGCCAGAAACTTGCACACGAGACCTTCTTCTTCTGCGTTTTCGATTTCTTCATGTCGTGCAGGCAACTCGTTACGTGAACGCCTATAAAGCAAACATACTTCCGAGCCGAGGCGCATGCTGCTTCGTGCACAGTCCATAGCCACGTTTCCGCCTCCGATGACAACTACTTTCTTCCCTATGCGTATTGGAGTATCTGTCTCTGGGAATTGGAATGCTTTCATGAGATTAACGCGGATAAGGAACTCGTTAGCTGAATATATTCCGCCCAAGTTTTCGCCAGAGCAACCTGTGAATTGGGGCAATCCTGCGCCGCTACCGATGAAGACTACGTCGTAGCCGCCTTCATTCATGAGTTCTGGTATGGTGTGTATTCTGCCGACCAAATTGCCGAGACGTAAGTCAACGCCGAGTTTCTGGACGTAGGTTACTTCGTTTTGCACGATAGCTTTTGGTAAACGGAACTCTGGGATGCCGTAGGATAACACACCGCCGCCGACATGTAGAGCTTCGAACATTGTGATTGCGTGACCTTGTTTAACGAGGTCAGCTGCAACTGTTAAGCCTGCAGGACCGGCGCCGATAACAGCAACTTTTTTGCCTGTTGCTGGTGCCTTAGGTGGAAGCTGATAGCCGTTGTCACGTTCCCAATCCGCTAGGAACCGTTCAAGGCGTCCGACGCTGACGGGTTCGCCCATTTTGCCAATAACGCATTTGCTTTGACACTGTACTTCTTGAGGACACACTCTTCCGCAGACAGCTGGCAACGCATTTTTGGTTTTGATGGTTTGAATCCCTTCTGCGTATTTCTTTTCGCGTATGCATTTGATGAATGTTGGAATTGGAACTTCAACTGGGCAGCCTGTTCTACACTGGGGATTAGGGCATTGCAGGCATCTGCTTGCTTCTTCTTGGGCTTCTGCTTCAGTGTAACCTAAAGCAACTTCGTTGAAGTTTTTAGCGCGTACCTTAGGTTCTTGCTTTGCCATTTCTACGGCTTTCTTGTTTAGTTTCGGTTTAGGCTTTGCTTCTGCCACACTTACAACCTCCGTTCATTTCCCACAATAGTGAACTCAGCCTCTCTTCTGGAAGCATGGTTCGTTGACGTATGATTAACTCGTCAAAGTCAGTTTTGTGACCGTCAAATTCTGGTCCGTCCACGCAGCCGAAAAGCATTTTGCCATCGACTGTTACTCGACATACGCCGCACATGCCCATGCCGTCAATCATGATGGGTGTTAGAGTAACAATTGTTGGTATGCAATAGGGCTTGGTGATTTCGCTTACGTCTTTCATGAGTATGACTGGACCCATAACGACGCAGCGGTCGAACTTTTCTTTCTTAAGCATGTCTGTGAGGAAATCTAAGCCTTGGTACCCCAATGTACCGTCGTCAGTTGCAAGGTAAAGCTTGTCGCTCATGTCTTTAGCTTCTTGTTGCATCATCACAAACTCTGGGGTTCTTGCACCAAGAATCGTGGTGACGTTGTTGCCTGCTTCCTTCATGGCTTTAACCTGCAATAGCAACGGCGCAATCATAACGCTTCCACCTACGCAGAGGACTTTACCGAAGTTTTTAACTTCAGAGGGATTGCCAAGTGGACCGGTAACGTTGTCTATAGATTCACCTTGGTCTAAGCATGATAGGCCTTTGGTGGTTTTTCCGACTTCATGGAAGGCGAATGAGACTGTTCCTTTTGTTCGGTCGTAGCCACAGATGGTTAGAGGAATGCGTTCGCCTGCTTTGCCGTGTATAACGATCAGGAATTGTCCAGCTTGTGCTTTGGCGGCTATGTCTGGAGCTTCAACTTCAAATAGCATTATTTTTGGGGCTAACTGAGTTTTGGTTACTATTTTGTACATTGTGCTTTCGCCTCCACAGTTATTTCTTGTTTTGGTAAAGTGCAAATCTTTTTGTAGAAAGTATCAAGCTTCTGCTCAAATTCGGCAGCGCATCTGGGTGACTCCTCATATAGTTCAAATCGGTCAAGAAGACCCTTCTTTTTGAGCACGTTTAATATTACGCCCAAATTGCGTTCCGCGGTGTCTCGGCCTTCTTGAAGTTTGCAGTCTTTAGCTGAACAAACTACTGCCATAACGCCGTCAAACCCGCTTTCCAATGCGTTAACTACATGCACGGGGTCGAGGGATTTGAAGCAGGGAACTTCAAGGACCAAAACATTTTTTCCTTCAAACGCTTTGTTCGGATTGTCTAAGGTTGAGAACTCGGACCATTGGCAGACAAAAGCCAAAACCGCTGGAGCCTTATTTTTTGCTTTTAACTGCTGGGCTGAGGTGCCGTAGCGTTTAAGCACGTTTTCGAACTCGAAGCCTTTGACTTGGATAGCATGATGTGGACAAACCAATTGGCAAGCGCCGCACCCGACACATTTCTCCTTGATAACCTTGGGGGTTGCAAATGGCTCGAACTCCAGTGCCTTGTAGGGGCAGATGAAGATGCATTTGTCGCATCCAACGCATTCCATTACATCGTAGACTGCTTTGCGCGAGAACTTTACAATTCTAACTGCGTCAGCGTCGTATCCTAACTGTTCCAGAATGTTTCGGGCTAAGACGAGCCTTCGAGTGTTAATTTTTGTGCCCTCTTTGTATCGACAGAATGGGTCTTCACATTGAACGGAAATAATGTTTTTCACGCCCTGGTTAAGTGCTTCAAACACAAAGTCAGTTGGAACTCTGCCGGCACAGGGCAAACGAAGCGCAATATAATTGCCGACTTTGAGACCTTGTTCTTTGAGGATGTCTTGAACCTCACCTGTGGAAGGCGAGTTTCCTCGGCACATTAAAACAAGAGTGTCAACGTCGCTCTTGCCTTTGGCACGTGCCTCCTCCACATATTTTGCTAAGTTGTCATAAGTGTAATAATCCATTTTAATGGCTGAACTTGGGCAAGCACTGTAGCATATACCGCAGACCTGGCAGTCTTGAGTATTGATTTCAACTTTGCCAGTTGAATCAGCTTTTATGGCTTCATAGGGGCAGATTGATTTGCAAACGTAACATCTGCTGCATAAGTCTTGGTCGATTTCTACTACAGCGAGACATTTTTCACTCATTCTGAAACCTCTCTTCTTCATATACCGCTGCTACTTTCAGCTTAAGCATGAAAGCTTATGCCGTATTGAAGCACAAAAAGGGCTGCAGAATCATATAATCCTTTCCCCAAAAATTACGCAATATAGATATTATTCCCGCCTATGCTCTTTGGTTCACTGTGAAACGTTTTATTGTTGGAAGCTAGCTTCGTTTTAGCTATTGAAGTTAACTCATTCGAAGGCTTATAAGTTAATTTCTTTTGCGTTATCTACGCTAACTGTTTCTTGCCTCAGATCCTCGGGGCTAAATATAGCTTAATTTTCTGCAGTGTGGACAAACAAAACGTACATGCGAATCGCGTTTTCTCCGAGCTCCGCCGATTCGCCGAAAAAGATCTTCATTTCCACCGTTGATTCCACCGACTCTAACCGCAGCCGAGTAAACATGTTAAGCATTCTACCCACAAGCGCTACATTGTCTAATATTTCCACTCATTTAGTTACGCGTTATTTTCTGTAATATGGGCGTTTAATGTAATTATAAGCTTCAAGAGCCGCAGTTATACCTTGACCAGCAGCTGTGCCTACCTGTTTTACAGGATGGTTTGTTACATCGCCTGCTGCGTAGACTCCGTCTAAATTTGTTTTTTGAAGAGCATCTATTCTGATATATCCATGTTCGTCTGTTTCCACGCCACTGACTTTGGGAATTTGGCTGTTTGGTGCTTCACCGACTTGAACGAAAACAGCATCGACCGCTAGTTCGCTTGTTGTTCCCGTTGTGTTATCGATTAAAGTTACTGCTTTAACTTGTTTTTCACCTTTGATTTCTTGGATTTCAGTATTCCACAGTATATTCACATTGTTTTTTGATGATATATCATTAACGAGTGATTCTTCGGCTCTGAAAGATTTTCGCCTATGTGTTACAATAACTTGAGAAGCTATCCCTGAAAGGTAAAGTGTAGTTATACAAGCAGAGTTTCCGCCACCGATGACAAGCACTTTTTTGCCTTTGAAGAAGGGTCCATCACAAACGCCACAGTAACTTACCCCTTTTCCACGGAACTCTTTCTCTCCTTTAACGTTGACTTCCTTGTAATGTGAGCCAGTAGATATGATGACTGCCTTTGCTTCATAGGTTGAGCGTGAAGTTGTAACAATCTTCTTTTCACCTATAAGAACCATTTCAGTTACAGGTTCCAATTCATGAATAATTACACCAAGTTTTCTTGCATGATTGGTCATTTTTTCTGCAAGTTCCCCCCCGCTAATCTCCACAAACCCAGGATAATTTACCACAATTGGAGCATCAGAAATTGTTCCGCCAGGCAATTTTTCATCTAAAATTAAGGTTTTTAATCCGCTTCGGACAGTGTAAATTCCCGCTGACAAGCCAGCGGAGCCAGCGCCGATTATTATGACATCCCAGTTCTCCATAAAATTGCATCTCTTTTGGTAAAATATTGGATTGGGGAGTTTATGAATTGTTCTGTTGATGTAGCGTCTCCAATAAGCTGATAAGGCTGAAAAGGTAACTTACTAGAAGTTTTTGAGTGTGAAAGTTTTGGCTAGGTACAGGTGTACGGTTTGCAACTACGTTTATGACGAAGCTAAAGAGGGCAAAAAGCTCAGTGATTTACCTAAAGAGTGGGTTTGCCCAGTTTGTGGAGCACCCCAATCATTTTTCGTTTTGCTAGAAGAGAAAAGTGAAGAGAAAAAAGTTGAGCACACAGTCTCACAGGTTCTAATCGACCAGCTTGCCGCGTGGGGAGTCCAATACGTCTTCGGAATCCCAGGCACCTCAACTCTTGGCATAGTTGAAGCAATACGCAAAAGCAACCTCAAAGTTAAGTACTTCCAGGTCCGTCACGAGGAGACAGCGGCGTTTATGGCTTCAGCTTATGGGAAACTCACGGGGCACGTGGCAGCTTGCCTTGGAATTTCAGGTCCAGGCGCAACCAATCTGGTCACAGGACTCTACGATGCCAAACTTGACCATTCACCTGTTTTGGCTTTGACTGGGATGGTTCCTCGGCAGCTCATTGGTTCAGGCTCAATGCAGGAGATTGACCAATACGCGTTTTTCCAGCCCATATGCGTCTTCAACAGTGTGCTAATGTCTGAGAAACAAACCACGTCGGTTGCCACTTTAGCCGTTAAGAGTGCGCTTCTCAGTCAGGGGGTTGCCCACATTGGTGTTCCCAATGACGTGCAGAAACTGCCTTATGAGGCTGAGATTTTGCCGTTTGAGGGCAGAATGCCGAACCTGGCCTATGGACAGGAAGAATGGCTTATCGAGAAGGCGGCAAAAGTGGTTGATCAATCCACCAGACCAGTGATTCTAGCAGGGCATGGAGCAAGAGGACAAGGCAGCAAACTACTCAAGCTCGCAACCAAAATTTCTGCTCCAATCATAACAACTTTTCGAGGCAAAGGCGTTATTGACTGGCAAGAACCGCTAAACGTCGGCTGCCATGGCGGCGTCGGTTCAACCGCAGCAGCGGAACTAATGCAAAAAGCCGATTTACTCATAGCCATAGGCGCATCATTTTCCGATTTATCTTTGATTCCCCAAAAGAAAACTGTTCAGATAGACATCAACCCTTTCATGATTGCACGGCGATACCCAGTTGAAGCGGGATTGCTTGGAAACAGTGCAGTGCTCATACCTAAATTAACGGCGAAGGTGGCAGGTAAACAAAACGCCGATTACTTGTCTGAAGTAACGAGGCTTAAAGCGGCGTGGATAAGCCAGTTAGAGAAAGAGGCGGACGCTACAGCTAAGCCGATTAGGCCCCCCTACATAATCAAGGTTCTAAACGACAAAGTAGCGCAAGACGCCGTTATTTCGCTTGATGTGGGGGAGAACTGCTGGTGGTTTGGCCGCAACTTTTCGATGCGTAAAACGCAGAAGCTTGTGATGTCAGGAATCTTGGCTACGATGGGCTTTGGGTTGCCGGGAGCAATGGCGGCGGCGTTAGCTTACCCTGACAAGCAGATTGTTTGTTTAACGGGTGACGGGGGCTTAACGATGGTGCTGGGCGACTTCTTGACGGCGCTAAAGTACAAGTTGCCAGTGAAGGTGTTTGTCGTCAACAACAAGCGGTTGGGGATGATTATGCAGGAGCAGAAAGTTGAGGGTTACGAGGGCTGGCAAACCGATCTATATGATTACAGCTTCGCGGATTTTGCTGAGCATTCTGGTGGCTTAGGCATTAAAGTTACCGAGCCCTCGGAGTTGCCTGCAGCGGTTGACCGAGCACTTGCCTCTTCTAAACCAACTATAGTGGATATTGACACGGATCCAAGGAGATTTCTGTGAGGTGAAAAATATGGCAACAAATCAAGGAACAACCTTCGCCTTCGCTGTATCTCTTGTCGGCGGACTAATAACCCTAATCATCAGCACAATCAACGTAATCTGGTTCAGCAGCGGCGCAACCAGCTTCGGCGGCTACGGCACAGCCATGAAGGGAGCAATGGACGGCTACCACAACTTCATGGGATCCTACGCAGCCTCAAACACCTTCCTCGCAGGGCTTTCGCTAATAGGGGTGGTCTGCGGCGTCGTTGTAGTGATGAGTGCTATCCTTCTACAGGTTCAGCCTCACCAACACAACATCTGGGCAATCGTCATAATCGTATTCTCACTGGTCAGCTTTGTCGGCATGGGAGGCTACTTCATAGGCGCAATACTTGGCATCGTCGGCGGAGGCTTCGTACTGTACCTCAGACAAACAAGAACATAAACTCCTTTTACTTTTTTTCAAAATACAGGAAACTCTGATTAGCGTTTTTTTTTCGTCTGATTCTTAGGTTCCATATTTACCGATAGAAGCTGGTTGTAAATACTAGACCCTGTCCTACCTCTATTTTCTTTTGCACCAGCTATCTAAAAGGGCAATTTCACGCGTCCAATTTTACCTAATGAAACCCTATGTAAAATGTAGACCCCTATCCCTCTCCTCTGAGTTCCGCCTGCATAGGTTAAAGGGCGACGCTTAGAGCCCCTTTTTACCTATAGAAACTTGATGTAAATAGTAGACCCCTATCCCTCATGCTCTACTCTATGACCGGTTTTTTCCCGGTTCTTGTTGTTTGCGTTTTGCGTTGCTTTCTTGGTTTAGCGTCTGGGGCGTTGGTAGGTTGCGTGTTTTAGCGTGTTTTCCCGTGCCGTAGCGTGCCTAAAAGTTTTTTCCCGTGGTCCTGCGTGTTTTAGCGTGCGCATGCGTTTTTTAGCGTTCATAAATGCCTCCTATTCAAAGAGCGAAAAAAAACTTTTGCGTGCAGAACTAGTAGACTTTGTTTTCTAGTAGAGAACTTAATTGGTCTGCAGACTTTTTCTTAATTCGACTGCTAAATAAAAAACGTAAATGTTAGAGGTAAATTGTTTTTTAACTTAGGGTTATCAGTGCATGTGTAAAAAGTTAAAGATGGTAGCGGGGAATAGATTTGAACTATTGCCCTCTTGATATCTCAAGTGGACTTACGCTGTAATAAGCCCAGCGGGTCAATCCTGGCTACCCCCAACTTCAGTACGGTGTAAATTCATAGAAATTCTTTTTTTATGCTCTCTATTATTTTTAGCAAAAGCATTTTTGAAGATATCGATACTCTGCAAACACCGAAAACATGAATGTTCTTGGATATTCCTTGACCTCTTGGTTTGGTCCAAGTTTTGGTAAAATTGGTTAAGGGTATTTCCAAGTTTTGTGCCCAGAATTCTTTTGCAAGCTTTTCATCGGCGGTTGGCCACAGATGAAGCCTAACTTTTAACAGGGAGCTTTCTACACCAAAATATTCTTCCAGCCAATTAACAAACAACTTTAGCATTGCAGGGTCGCAAGAAGTCAATGCAACTCGGTATGTGCGGCTTTCGACAGATTTGTCGCCTTCGCACCAATACATCATTAAGCCCTCTCTAAGTGTTATCATTTTTGGCATTAAGATAGAGGTTTTCGGTGGTCAAATATTTAAAAAATAGGACGTTTCTAGACCTAATGATAAGAAGTTAGTTGGTAGCGGGGAATAGATTTGAACTATCGATCTCTGGGTATCTCACAGCGAAATTCGCCGTTATGAGCCCAGCGGGTTAATCCTGGCTACCCCACCCCGCTACATTTTTCAGCCAATTTTTTTGGTATCCTATAACTCATGTACGTCGAATATTAATAGTTTGTTTTTGGTTTGTGGCAAAGAATTTTAGAGGCGGATTGTACATGTTTGGCGTAGGATGTTTACTGATGGATAAAGCGTTTTTGCGCAGGCTCTCTGAGCCAAAGTTGGAGAACCCTGTGTTTATTCAGGGGCTGCCTGGCTTTGGAAACGTAGGGAGGATTGCAGCGCATTTAGCGATAAAGTTCTGTGACGCTAAACTTTTTGCGGAGCTCTATTCGCCGAGTTTTCCCGATTACATTTCAATAAGCTCCAAGGGCATAGCTCACTTGCCCCGCTACGAATTCTATTATGCGCCTATGGAGAAAAATAACTTAGTCATAATGACTGGGGAGATTCAGCCCTCTTTTGACGACGTGGTCGCGCACTACGAGGTATGTGAAGATGTGATGGATTTCGTTGAGTCGCTGGGCTGCCGCTTCATAATAACCATGGGTGGGATACCGATAACTGAGGAGAAAGCGCAGGTTTACATAGCCGCAACTTCGCCGAGGCTGGCAACGGAGTTTATGGAGAAAGGCGCAGTCATCTATAGTAAAGGCAGAATTGTGGGTGGCACCGGTTTGACGTTGGCGATGGCGAAAGAGAGAAAACTTGAAGGGGTAAGCCTGTTGGGGACCACTACTGGGTTTAGAGCTGACCGTGAGGCTGGGTTTTTGGTTTTCAAGTTTTTAATGAAAGCGTTAGGAAAAGAGATAAAAGAAGGTTTACCAGAAAACACTGCAACGGAAGAGTAAGTGAGGAGCGGGTTAAGATGACAGAAGAAGAAAACTTGTCAACAACAGGCATTTATTCAAAGTTCGGAAGAATTTCCCTGGTGGTACTTTCCATGCTGATTATGTTTGCGGGGCCCACGTATGTTCCATATTTGATGACAAAGGCGCATGTTGACCTTGGTGCCGCTGAAGCAGTCGGTGGTGTTCTTTTCATCGTGGGTATTGCGTCTATGCTGTTTCTGGCGCAAAAGAAAATCTTAAAAATCTAATTTTTTGCCTCAGATACCCCAGGGTGCATCATCAATCAGCAAATTGTTTTCGTCATCGGCGACTCTCTAAAGGCATAGCCTGTTTTATTAACTATATCTTTCACCGACGGGTTTAAAGCGTGATTTAGAATCCATTTTCAAAATACATAAGGCATATTACATATTGACATGTGAATACTGCTTATGCCAGAAAGTGATCGAAAGATCCCGGATGCGTTGAAACAAAACCTGGTTAAAAGAACCACCATTATTCTTGAGAAAAACGAGCGGGAATTCGTCGAGTCACTTATTCAGCAGGGCAAAGAACCAGGAATTAAACCCCTAATTAGCAAAATGCTCGACATATACAAGAGAATGATGATTTATGATTGGCACTTCCCCGGCGAATACTACTGCGGCATAAGTCGGCTAGCTTTAATTAACGTTGAATTAATCAATATACTAACCCAAGAAGTCCCGAAAGAACGGTGGCGTGAAGTCGGTGTCAAAATGGGTGAAGCTCTCAAAGTTTCAATTCAGTCAACACTTGGCATCCAAACAAACGATGAAGCAAATTGGGAAAAAGTGTTTGAACGACTGAAAGTGCAGGGGTTTGGCGACTTCCATTTGAAAGACAGATTCCTTCTTTTGAAAATCCCTATCAGCAATGATTGCGAGATGTGGAGAGGCTTGATGGAAGGGCTTCTTGACGTTGAATTGGAAACAAAAAATTGCGTACCGCCGCTTGTTTTTGAAATTAAAAAGCACCTACAACCCACGGTTTAGCGCCTTTTTTCTCCTTTGACAAGTTAAATATTGGAGAAACAGTTTATTAGGAAGCTAGATATTGTGGTGTCTTTCAGTGGTATACGATGAGGGATTGCGTTCATACAAGGCGATTGCGTTCATCAGTAGCAATCCAAGTTGCCTAAGTCTCAAACCGAAAAGTTATTTAAAATTAGGCGCATACCCCGCAAGTACCGTTTTAGCGAACAATAAAACCGTAACTGGTTTCTCTAAAAAGTTAGGTGAAAAATTATGGATAAAATAAAATTTGCAATTCCAAAAGGCTCCCTGGAAAAAGCGACAGCGGAATTCTTCTCTAAATCAGGTTTCAAAATCGGTGGGACAGACCGAACTTACCGACCCACAATAAACGACCCCCAAATCGAGATGAAGGTGCTGAGACCTCAAGAAATCCCAGTTTTTGTAAACGAAGGTTTACAGGACCTAGGAATCACAGGGGAAGACTGGGTTAAAGAAAATCATGCAGATGTTGAAATTCTTCAGAATCTTGAGTATGGAAAAATCAAGCTAGTCATAGCTGTGCCCAAAACCTGTGACAGCATGACGTTAGGCGAGTTCATGGAATCCATTTGGAGTCAAGGCAAAAACTTCCGCATCAGCACCGAATATCTAAACATAGCCTCCGAATACTTGAAAAACACGCCCCAATACAAGAAGCGCTTTGGCGACGCCGACCCAATGCTCGTAACTCCTTGGTGGAAAAAAGGAGATAACTCAAGAGCCAAGATTTTCCTATCCTTTGGCGCAACCGAGGCTAAGCCGCCAGAAAACTCTGACGCAATAATGGATGTAACTGAAACGGGAACAACCATTGAAGCAAACAACCTAAGAATCATAGACACGGTCCTGAAATCCGCAGCAATCCTAATCGCCAACAAGAAGGCGCTGGAAGACCCAGAGAAACGCGAAAAAATCCACGACATATTGGCGTTGCTTAAAGGCGTCGTTGACGGGTCAAAGAGAATACACATATTTGTCAACGTAAAAAAGTCAAACCTACAAAAATTACTGACTGAACTGCCGGCACTTAAGAACCCGACCATTGCTCCGTTAGCTGATGAGAACTGGGTCAGCGTTAACACAGTCATTGAGAAAGACTGCTTAATCGAATTGTTGCCCAAAATCCGCAAACTTGCTCAGGGATTGGTGGTGTATGAACCTCGGCAGGTTTTGGCGCTTGACGAGATTAGCCAAAGAGAGGACCAGTCGTGCAAAGTCAAGTCAAAGTAAAAGTCTACAAGACAGATGAGTTGCCGCCTGACTGGTTTAAACGGCAAAAAGCCGATCCTAAAGCAACACAGCAACTCGAAGACGACGTCAAAGCCATAATCAGTCAAGTGAAAGAAAACGGCGACAAAGCCCTTGTAGAGCTTGCAAAGAAATTTGACAAAGCAGAGCTAACACTAAAAACCCTAATCGTAAGAAAAGAAGAAATCAAAGAAGCATACACAAAAACCAGCCCTCAACAGCTCTCAGCTTTAAACTTCATGAAAGAAAGAGTTAGCAACTTCCAGAAACAAATACTCACTCAAACCGATATCAACACCTCAGGCGACGGCCTATGGGTTCAGACTGTATTGCGCCCAATCGAAAGTGTCGGCTGCTATGTTCCAGGAGGGCAAGCAGCTTATCCAAGCACACTGGTTATGACTGTGGTTCCCGCTAAAGTGGCAGGTGTTCCAAGGATTGTTGTTTGTTCGCCGTCAGATGCTAAAGGCAAGGTTAATCCGCTTGTTCTTGTCGCCGCCGATATCTGCGGGGTCGATGAGATTTACAAGGTCGGCGGAGCCCAAGCTATCGCTGCTCTAGCTTACGGAACCAAGGGCATAAGGCCGGTGCGAAAAATTGTGGGTCCTGGAAACAAATATGTAACAGCCGCCAAGGTTTTGGTTTCGCAGGATGTAGCTATTGATATGCCGGCAGGACCAAGCGAAGTACTTGTTTTGGCGGATGAATCAGCCGATGCCCGGCTTATTGCCTTTGATATGGTTTCTCAGGCAGAGCACGGGGGCGACAGCGTTGCAGGGCTTATAACAACCTGTGAAAAGGTTGCTCTGGAAGTTCAAAAGAATTTGGCAACGGTTGTTGCTTCGGCAGAAAGATCTGAAAAAGTCTGTGAGGCACTTAGTAAGTACGGCTTCATCATAATATGCAAAAACATGGAAGAGGCGGCTAATTTAGTTAATCAGTTTGCTGCTGAACATCTAGAAGTCATGACTACTAAGCCCAAGGAAATAGCTGAGAAACTAATAGCTGGCCTTATTCTCTTGGGTCCATACAGCCCAGTTGCCTTTAGCGATTACGGCAGCGGCACCGACCACGTATTACCCACCGGCGGCTTTGCCAAATCATTTTCAGGCTTATCCGCTTTGGATTTTGTGCGGCGAGTAAGCATAGTTGAGAGCTCAAGAACAGGGTTGGAGAGAGTAAAAGACAGCATCAAAATTTTGGCAGAAGCAGAAAACCTTCCAAATCACAACAAAGCGATACAAGCAAGGTTTGAAAAATGAGCGCATCATACCAGAAATGGCTAAGAGACAAACTTGCGAAGCTTGAGGCAATAGACTGCTACTCGGCAGGTGCGACGCCTGAAACGGTAGCGAAGCAAATAGGCATCTCTCCAAGCGAGATAGTGAAGCTGAACTTTAACGAGAGCCTCTTTGTTGACAGGGTGCGTCAGGCGGAGCTTGTTAAGGAGTTGGCTGATGAATTTGACTTGCGCCTCTACCCTGAGGATGAGATACCAAAATTCCTTGCCAAACTTTCAGGTTACATCGGTGCTCCAGAGAATTGCCTAGTTGTAGGGAACGGAAGCGACGAACTAATAGACCGAGTTGTCAGGCTCTTTGTAGACCAGGGAGAAGTTATGCTTTCTTTTGCCCCGACGTTTAGCATCCCAAAGCTCTGTGTTAAACGCCAAGCAGGCGAATACGTGACGACGCCACTTTTGGATAATCTGCAACTTAACGTCAAAGGCCTGCGAGATTTGTTCAGCGACAAAACAAGATTGCTGTACTTATGCTCACCAAACAACCCAACATCAACTCAATTCAAAATGCAAGACATTGAAACCGTTGCCAAAGCCTTTCCGGGCATCGTCATCCTTGACGAGGCTTACGGTGAATTTGCAGATTACTCGTTTGTGCCGCGTCTCAGCGAGTTTCAAAACATGATTATCCTGCGAACGTTCAGCAAAGCCTTCGGGCTGGCGGCACTGCGACTTGGCTACGCCGTTGCAAACCCAGAACTATCGAAGGTTCTCAGCGAAAAAGCACCATTGCCCTACCCAGTTAGCGGTTTTACTCTACGGATGGGTTCCAAAATGCTCGAAAACTTGGACCTAATGAAGAAAGCAGCCAAGGAACTCGTGGCTGAACGGGGAAAACTGATAAAGGCATTAAACCAAATTAACGGTGTACAAGCCTTCGATTCGCAAGCTGACTTTCTGCTAGTTAACACCCAAAAACCCGCTGACGAAGTCAACGAACAACTACTCAAGCGGGGCATCATGCTTAAGAAATGGGGCAAAATCCTTCAGTACAACAACTGCTTCCGTGTTACTGTTGGCTTACCCGAAATGAACAAGAAGCTAATTGCAGCTCTAAAGGAAATTCAAGGTGATTAGTTATATGAGGACAGAAGAGGTTTACCGTAAAACCAAAGAAACCGATGTCAAAGTAACTGTGAATCTTGACGGGGAAGGAAAAGTAGTCGTAGCCACAGGCGTACCTTTCCTTGACCACTTGATAAACTCGTTTGGCACACACAGCCTAATCGACATATCAGCCTCAGTGAAAGGCGACTTGGTACACCACTCCGTCGAGGATCTAGCCATCGGACTTGGTGACGCATTAAACAAGGCGTTGGGCACTCGGGAAGGCATCGCCCGCTTTGGCAGCGCCGCAGTACCCATGGACTGCTCACTCGCTTTCGCAGCGGTTGACCTCGTCAAGCGACCATACTTCAAAATTGACCTAAAACTTCGAGGCAAAAAAGTGGAAGAAATGCCTACCGAGGATATAGTACACTTCTTCGAATCCTTCGCAACCGCACTTGGCTCAAACGTACACGTCTACGTCGAATACGGCAGCAACGACCACCACAAAGCAGAAGCCGCAATCAAGGCACTCGCTCTATCTCTTCGACAGGCGATAGCCCTAGACCCAAAACGCAAAGGCGTACCCAGCTCAAAAGGAGCAATGTAAAGTGGCTAAAACAGTGATCTTCGATTATGGTGTAGGCAATCTGCTAAGCCTGAAAACTGGGTTAGAAAAATCTGGGTTAGAAGTGTCTGTAGTGACTTCGGCGAAAGAATTAGTTGAGGCAGACGCGATTGCCTTACCAGGGGTCGGAGCATTCACAGCGGCGACAAGCAAACTTTGCGAGGTTAAAGAGGCGCTAACCGAAAAAGTCGAGGGAGGAACACCTTTACTTGGTGTCTGCTTGGGATTGCAACTATTCTTCGAAGAAAGCCAAGAGGGACCAGGAACTGGATTGTCGTTTTTTAAAGGGAAAGTCGTAGCTTTATCTGGCAAGGTTAAGGTGCCACATATGGGATGGAACACACTTGACATGGCTAAGCCAAACGAGCTTTTTGACGGCGTCGCTGAAGGCAGCTACGTTTACTTTGTGCACTCACTGTACCCTGTGCCTACCGACAAAAGCATAGTTTGCACAACAACCCAGTACGGCACAACATTCACCTCAGCCATAGCCAGCAAAAACATTTACGGCACACAGTTTCACCCCGAAAAATCAGGCGACATCGGGATGAAAATTTTAAAGAATTTCGCCAAAGCAGTGATCAGGTGATTTAAGATGCAGTTGATTCCAGCCATCGATCTTATGGGAGCCAAAATTGTGCGGTTAACCAGAGGCGACGAAAAAACCGCCAAGTTCTATGAAACCCAATTTGGCACACCCGTTGAAGCAGCAAAACGTTGGCAAGATGAAGGAGCTAGAAAGTTGCACATTATTGATTTGGATGCAGCTTTCGGGCTCGGCAATAACCATCCAATCATCGCTGAAATTGCAGAAAACGTCAAGTTGCCCATTCAAGTCGGCGGAGGAATACGAAGCTACCAAACAGCAGAAAAACTATTCCAAACTGGCATAAACCAAGTAATCCTTGGCGCCCTAGCATTCAGTGACCCTTCAGCCATCGGCAAAATCCAAAAACAGTTTGGCAAAGACTCAGTAATTGTTGCTTTAGATAACAAGGAAGGGCAAATCATGGTTGAAGGCTGGAAAACGGCAACTGCCATGACCGTAAGTGAAGCACTTGAAAAATACACCCAGATGGGCGTTAGTCACTTCTTGATTACTTCTATTGTCCAAGACGGCATGTTAAACGGTCCAGACCTGCAAACCCTGAGCGAAGCCACACATTACCTCAACGCCAAAATCATAGCGGCGGGCGGAATCGGCAGCATTGGAGATTTGGCAGCTCTCAAAGACATCGGGGTGGAAGGCGCGGTCATCGGGAAAGCCCTTTACGAAGGCAGATTTACCTTAAAGGAAGCAATCCAAAAAATAGGAGCCCAATAAAATGCCGTTAGCAAAACGTATTGTACCCTGCCTTGACGTCGACCACGGAAAAGTCGTGAAGTGCATAAACTTCGTCAACCCTAAACAGGCAGGCGACCCAGTGGAGATGGCTAAACGCTACTCCGACGACGGTGCAGATGAACTGGTTTTTCTTGACATAACAGCATCAAGCGAGAAACGAGATATTTTGCGGGGCGTTGTTGAAGGCGTAGCAAAAGCAATCAGCATCCCCTTCACAGTAGGCGGGGGTATCCGAAACGTCTCTGACGCCCGGCTCGTTTTGTGCAGCGGCGGCGACAAGGTTTCCGTAAACACCGCGGCAGTAGAAAACCCCAAACTCATAACGGAGCTGGCCGATGTCTTTGGCAGACAATGTGTTGTATGCGCTATTGATGCAAGAAGAAACCGCACACCAAATGAAGGCAAAGTCATGGTTGAAACAGGCGAGGGCAAATTATGGTTTGAAGTGGTCACTTATGGCGGACGCAAACCAACAGGGTTAGATGCATTGATGTGGGCTTCTGCGGCTGAGAAGCTTGGGGCAGGCGAATTCTTGGTGACTTCCATGGATCGCGACGGCACAAAAGACGGATACGACATCGAACTCACCCGAGCAATATCCGAGCGCGTAAATGTCCCAATTATAGCAAGTGGCGGCGCAGGAACCCCAAAACACCTCTACGACGTCTTCACCGAAGGAAAAGCAGATGCAGCGTTGGCAGCCTCAATTTTCCACTATAATCAGTACCCAGTTCCAGTTGTGAAAGATTACCTTCGCAAGATGGGGGTGACAATTAGACAATGACAACAAACGAACTTCTAGAAAAACTTGATTTCAAAAAAGGCAACGGGCTCATCCCCGTAGTTGTTCAAGACGCAAAAACTAAAGAGGTACTCATGCAAGCTTATGCAAACCGAGAAGCCATAGAAAACACGCTTAAAACTGGCAAAGCAACGTATTGGAGCCGATCCAGAAACGAACTCTGGGTCAAAGGTGAAACTTCAGGGCACACACAAAAAATCGTTTCGGTCTCAACCGACTGCGACTACGACGCCCTTCTCTATTTGGTGGAACAAACAGGTCCCGCATGCCACACAGGCGAATACAGCTGCTTCTACAATAAAATGCGCTAAATTTCTTGCTTTTGGTTAGGCAAAAAAAATGCAAACGCAACTATTCTCTTTTTGGCTAAAAAAGCTTAAGTCTTCAAGGTCCGTTTAGTTAGATTTATGGAGATTCAATTAGAAAAAATTCCCAAGGATTTGAGGGACAAAACTTTAGCAGAAAGACTAGCTAATGTTTGCCTAAAAAACGATGTTATCTTTTTAGCGTTATTTGGATCTTTTGTCAGAGGAGAGCAAAACAGTGAAAGCGACTTGGATATTGCTATCGAATTTGATAAAAGCAAACGGAAAACTTTATTGGATCTATTGAAATTAGAAGATGAACTAAGTAAAGTTTTCAAAAGAAAAGTTGATTTGGGAATTTTCAGCAGCTTAAACCCTTATTTAGCAGATGACATCAAAAAAGAGATGCTTGTCATCTATGAAAAATGATAAGGTCTATCTTAAACATATTTTGGATGCCATCTCGGATATTGAAAAGTTCATGCAAGGGGTAACCGAAGAAGAATTTTTTACTAATAGAGAGAAACATTACGCTGTCTTGAGGGCTTTAGAGATAATTGGGGAGGCAAGTAAGAATCTGAGCGCTGAACGGAAGGCAAAAAGTTCGGGCACTGATTGGAAAAATATCGCCGGCATGAGAGACAAATTAATTCACGCTTATTTTGGTGTGAATTTACCTTTGGTCTGGGAAACCGTAAAACATGATTTGCCGTTGCTAAAGAAACAAACGCAAAACATGTTAAAAGATTTGAACGAAACCTCATAGCAGGCTCTTGCGCGCGCTTAAACTGAACCTAGGCCTTGTTATCACTTGAGCTGTAAACCAAGAGCTCTTAGCCTAAGAAAATGAGTATCTTTAGTTTCTAAAACTAAATTGTGCGCAATAGCGGTCGAGGCGATGAATAAGTCAGCGTCAGGTAGCAAATTACCTTCTTCTTTTAATTTGCGATAGATTTTGCAATAAGCCTCAATTACGCTATCATCTAAATTAAGTACAATAAAACTCTCTTCTATCAATCGCTTGACTGAAAGTCTCTTGTTTTCATCTATACCTCTTAAGAACTCAATGAGTGTTATTACAGAGATAATGCCAGTGACATCATTCTTCTTAATAGTTTCAATAACGATGTCCGTATCCAAAAGGTTCATCTTAATTTGAAGTTCTCCCTAAATTCCTTGCTAGATTCCCGAATGGCTTCCAAGTCCTCCTCCGAAAGAAGCTGCCGCAGTTCCTCAAGAGCTTTCTTGCCCTTGAGCCTCTGCCCTTCTGTACACATATTGAGTAAGAATTCGCCCCACTCTTTTTCGCCCTTTAATTCTTCTAGGCGTTTTTTGACTTCAATTGGAACGGAGATTGTGGCGTATTTACTCATTCTTTCACCACATAACTACATCATTACATAACTATTAAGTGTTATGTTACGAGTAGAAAGCAACTGCATCAAAGTGTGCGCTTAGGTTAAGCCTTTTAAATGAAAAGCTTCTAGTATTACTTTAGGACTTGTGGAAGAATGTCACTTCATGAAGCAATGCTCTATGAAAAGCAAGCCGAAAGCAAAGTAAAATGTTGCTTATGTGCTAGACGGTGCCTCATCAGCGAGGGAGCACAAGGCTTTTGCTTGGTACGCAAAAACCAAGGCGGCGTACTCTTCACACTAAATTATGGGAAAGCAGTGTCGGCAGGCGTTGACCCGATCAGCAAAAAACCGCTTTCGCATTTCAACCCTGGCGCTCTGGTCCTATCGGTAGCTGCCGCAGGCTGCAATTTTCGCTGCCAATTCTGCGACAACTGGATGATAAGCCAAGACAAAGAAGTCGCAGGCAGACCCTTCCCACCCGAAGAAATCGTCAAATCAGCCAAAGAGAACCAATGCCAAGGCATAAGCTTCACATATACTGAACCAACCATTTTTATGGAGTACGCTTACGACACAGCCAAGCTTGCGCATGAAGCTGGATTGTTTACCAATTTTGTTTCCAACGGATATATGACTCCTGAAGCCGTAAAAACCATCGCGCCATACCTTGACGCAATAACGGTTGATTTTAAAGGCGGCGGCGACCCAGACTTTTACAAGTCAGTTATGGCAGTACCACACGTTGAACATATTTACGAAGCCCTCAAGGAACTCAAACTGCAAGGCGTCCACATCGAGTTGACAAACCTGGTTGTTCCCAAAATGGGCGATTCAATGGATAGAATTCGGCAAATGGCTAAGTGGATAAAAGATTATCTCGGCCCAGACACTCCTTTTCACCTGCTACGCTTTCACCCCGACTACAAGTTAACTACGGTTCCAGCAACAGACGTTCAGGATATGGAGAGAGCACTGTTAACCGCCAAAAACCAGGGATTAAACTATGTTTACATTGGAAATCTTCCAGGTCACCCCTCCGAGAACACATATTGCCCCAACTGCAACACAGCCGTTATAAAAAGAAACAGTTTTGACATAACCCAGTGGAACCTCACAGCCGACATGCACTGTCCCGTCTGCGGACAGGCAATCCCCATAAAAGGCAAACTTTGGCAGAACAATCTTCGCTACCCATACTCACTGTTTTAAGTTTGCAATTGAACGTAGACTAATTCCAATAATTTAGATAATAGAGGGCAAAACTGGTCTAAAAGCTAAACGTTACTGCACTTACTCACGTGACATAACATAAATAAATACATTGAAATGTTCTATTAAATGTAAATGCAGGTTTTAAGTCAAAGCAAAAAAACAGTCTTAATTGTATGTCTACTTGTAGTTATACTAATTGTCACGTTATTCATTTTTCAGAATGCTTCTCAACCGCCCCTGCCACCCGCACCCTCAAGTTACCCGGGAGAAGTTACCCAATATCAGAATCAAAGCCTTACATCAATAAGCGCTTTCATACAAGAGTTAAACCAACATCCTGATGTTTCCATCAAGGGAACACAAAACCTAAACCAGACAACTTACAGGCTAACCGTGAACGGCCTCGTTAACAAAACCATGGAGTACGCGTACCAGGACGTTGTCGATAACTTCCAATCATACCAGCAAGTAGGAAAGCTTCCGTGTGTGGAAGGTTGGAGCGTCACCATGCTTTGGCAAGGCGTCCTTGTAAACGATCTGCTCCAAGATGCAGGCGTCAGCCCAAATGCCACAACCATCATCTTCACGGCTTCAGACGGCTACACCACTGAACTTCCCTTATCCTACATAGTGCAACACAACTTAATCTTAGCCTACAAATTGAACAACGTCACCCTAACCCCCCAAGTAGGATGGCCCTTCATGCTGATAGCCCAAAACCAATACGGTTACAAATGGATTAAATGGATAACTGGAATCGAAGCGTCAAACGACACTAGCTACCTTGGGTATTGGGAAAGCAGAGGATACCCAAACGATGCCTCTGTTTCATAGTTTAGTCAACAACTCTGCTTTCAATTAAGTGATACGACCTGAATTTTCACTAGAAGATATGCCCACCAAGAGCCGTTTGTAAGCAAGCCTTCTGGTCCCACAATCGCTACACTTAGGGGTCCCGTACCTGAAGCGAGGCTTGTACCATTGCAATAGTAGGCAACCATCACCGTCAAAGGCTGAGAGGGCTGCACCGCAACTCCTGTATTCGGATCAAAAGTGATTATTCCCTCTCCATGCACCTGCTGATAAGTAAATGCCGTTTGGTATCCATCTGATGCCGTAACAGTGACGTTCTCGTTACTGGTAATTCCTCCGACTAAGTTCAAGAGAGTTAAGAAGGGCACACCGGTAAAGTTCCCAAAGTAAGTAGTGTTATCCTTATCGCTAATGTACCCTCCAGTTGCAGCGTAAGATTGTAGGGCAGCGATTTCATCTAAATCCAGAATTTTTTGTTGTCCATTTGCCCCTACAAGAGTCAAACTTGTAGTTGGAAGGTTACCTTTAGTCTTGGTTACGCCTGAAGATTGCAAATAAATCTGCCAAGAAACCACAGCTGCTACGACAACCACTATGATAAAAGCAATTGCCAACATTTTTTTGTTGAATTTGCTTTTTTCTCCTGAATCCCTGTTCATTCTAACCTTCATCTTTAACTTTGAAGCCATGAAATGCACATAAAAATCTATCGTATATTGAAAGCATGCTTTTTACAAAAGCAATTTAGCCATGTTAGAGTGAACTCATCAACTCTTGGCAGTTTTGGGATTTCTATATGAGCCAACTAAATCCCGTCAGGAAAAAATTCAGAGCCGAACTGATTCTCTAATAAAGTTTCTGAGTTGATGGCTTTTAACAAAACATTAAATAGCGTAAATCATAGCCTTAAACCAATTGAGCAAGTTAAAATTGGTGTCTTTGTGAACAAGCACATTCTCATATTGATTGTCTTCTGTGTGCTTCTAAGTTCTTCGGCGGCTTTTGTTCATGCATCACAAACATTTACTATTTTACCACTTAGCGAAAAAACTGTAAACGTGAATTTGAATCAAGGCGATTCCGTTAGCGGGACCTTTTCTGTTTCAGGAGGCACTGGAACAGGCGTCGATTTTACGGTAACTGACCCAAACGGAAAACAATTGTTTAGTTATAACTACACTAGCTTTACAAACTTCTCGTTTTCTGCTTCAATTAATGGAACGTACTTATTGAGTTTTGACAACTCATTTTGTTCCTGCTATGGCGGCAAAAATGTGACCTTAGACTATTCCGTTAATGACGAAACGGTTCAAGCAAACTCCCAAGGTTCCAATGTTGGATTCCCAATTTTGCCCAGCGCAATAACAATCAGTGTGATTTTTGTAATAGCGGTTTCCTCAGCTGCTCTCTTGATGAGACGTCGAAGAACCAATACGATGAAATCAGGCTTAACTATGCCGAAACCATAAAATTAAAGAATTTATTTTCCTAAGGAAATTAACTCTTATTAGTTTAAAGTTGTGACTGCATTTGTAAGTGCCTCTGATGACTAAATATTATTCATTGGCGGTTGCAACCAGTTATTGGAAACCAGGCGACAACTATACCGAAAAAATAATCCATGCTTTGGAAGGCAAAGTTGAAAATGGTGATTTTGTCGTTGTCTCGGAGAAGGCTCTTTCGACTGCGCTGGGTTGCATGTTGGACGAAAGTACGATTAAGCCGAACATGAGTGCGCGGTTTATTGCGGTTTTTTGGATGCGGTTTGTCTGGGGGTACCCTTTCGGGATAATGTGCGGTTTTGGTCAGCGGCTGCTGCAGAGGTTAAGGATGTACCCAGAGGAGTCTGGAAGCCGCCATAAACAGGTAGCAATCGAACGGGCGGGAGTTTTGCAGGCGCTCACGTTTGGTTCCGAAGGCGGAATCGATGGCTCAAACCTGCCCTACTCATATGTGAGTTTGCCTTTGAGAGACCCGCGAAAACTAGCCACGAATTTGCAACAAAAGGTTTTACAGAAGTTAAAACGAAACGTTTGCGTAATAATCGCTGACACAGATAAGACGTACAGGTTTAGGAACTTCTACTTTACACCAAGACCGAACCCCCTAAAAGGAATACAATCTTTTGGAGCCGTCGTCGCTTACATTGTTGGTCGAGGGCTAAAGCTTAAAAAAAGTTCCACTCCTCTGGCAGTTGCAGGCTGCAGCCTTGGTGCTGGCGAGGCGTTGTCAATAACAAACATTGCGGACAGGGCGAGAGGTCCTGGGTCAGGAGCCACGGTATGGGATATGGCGGCAAGGTTTCAAGTAGACATAAACTGCGTAACCTATGAGATGCTATCTAAAATCAAGCATAAACCAATAGTTATCGTGCGAAACAATATACCTCGAAACCACTGACAGCTAAGAAAACAAATAATCATGAAATAGAAAACATGATTTTTAAGCAGTAACACATAAAAACAACACTTCTAAGCAGGTTTTAGGAACTGGTGACATAAGTCATGGAAGAGAGTTTACAGAATCTGGACGCATTCTTTAACCCACGTTCAGTCGCAATAATCGGTGCAACAAAAAAAATAGATAAAGCAGGTCACGTTATCTTCAAAAACTTTTCAACAAACAAATTGCATGGTGTTTACAAAGGTGAGCTTTATCCAGTTAACCCAAATGAAGACTCAATTTTAGGGTTCAAGTGCTTCAAAACTTTAAGCGATATCCCCGACACAGTTGATTTGATTGTAATTATTGTTCCGGGCAAAGCAGTGCCAGGCGTCATGGAAGAGGCTATAGCTAAAAAAGTTAAAGCCGCCATTATAATTAGCGCAGGCTTCAAAGAAGTCGGCAACGTAGAACTTGAGGAAGAAGTTGTAGCCATAGCTAGAAAAGGTGGCATACGCGTTTTAGGCCCCAACTGTTTAGGCGTTTATTATTCAAGAACAGGAATTGACAGCCTATTTCTTCCCGAAACAAAAACGTTGACAACTGGCGACGAAGTTGTAGCTACACCAAGACCAATGCCTGGCAGCATCGCCATGATAACTCAAAGCGGCGCTTTCGGCTCTGCAGCATTAGACTATCTAACTGGACGTCAGATGGGCGTTAGCAAATTTGTCAGCTTCGGCAACAAATGCGACGTAAACGAAACCGACATTTTCCGCTACCTCTACGAGGACGAAGAAACTAAAGTCGTCCTCATTTACCTCGAAGACGTCAAAGATGGCAGAGAATTCATGGAAATTGCCAAAAAATTAACGCTTAAAAAACCAGTCGTCATAATAAAGTCGGGTAAAGGCTCTGCAGGAGCAAGAGCTGCAGCCTCACACACTGGCGCCATCGCAGGCTCAGACAAAATCTATGATGCGGCATTCAGCCAAGTAGGCATAATTCGAGCCAGAGACATGGCTGAATTTTTTGATGCAGGCAAAGCGTTGGCGATGCAACCGCCAGCCATGGGAACCAACATCGGCATACTTACCGATGCAGGTGGACCAGGCGTCATGACGGTGGATGAACTTGAAATTTTAGGGTTAACTGTCAACCGCTTCAACGATGATACACTTAAAAAATTCCAAGACCTAAAAGACAAAGGTCTCATCCTAAAAATCGCCGCCACCTCAAACCCCGTGGACCTAACGGGCTCAGTTACCGACGACCAATTTGTAATGTCCGCAGACCTAATGTTCCAAGACCCAGACATCAATGGCATAATCTTACTCGGACTTCATCATATGCCAGGGCTACGTGAAAAATACATCGACGACACAGTAAAAGTCGCGTCCAAATACAACAAACCCATTGTAATGTGCGACATCGGCGAAACAGAAATGGCACTCTACACTCGCTCAAGATTCGACAGGCTTAGCGTACCCGCTTACGGGTCACCAGAAGAAGCCGCACGAGCCATGAAAGCACTTGTAACATACGGCGCATACCTCAAAAGAAACGGCACTGTCGGCTGCATAGAAGAACACATAGAAGAAGCCAAAGAAGAGGAAAAATGCGCATTCGCTGCAGCTACAGTTCAACATTAACAGCAACTTCGCTGCCATCTGATAAATGAAGACGCTGCCTCAGAAAATAGGGTGCTACAACCTCTAAAACGTCCGGTGGGTAAACTGGTACTTGCGGAATAATTATGCCGCAATCCAAACCGGTAATTTTTGCTTTAATCAAAAAACCCCTGCAGTAGCCTTTCTCAGGGACAATGTCAAGCCGCGGGGCTTTTGCAAGCATTTTTTTCTGCTGCAGACCTTCCCTATTAAGTCTGATGTTTAAGGTGCCAGCGTAAGGTGTAAAACCAAGTTTTTCACGTATTTCCCGTTCAACCCAGGGCAAAACAACGAATTTTTTGCCATCGCCCTTGCCACTGTAAACTTGGCCGCTGAGACTTACTGTTCCCAAAACAGGTGCCTTAGACTTTTTGTTCTTTAAGCCAATGAGCGACACTTCTAAGGATGAGATCATTTGAAATATCAACGACCGGCACAATCATTTTTTCCTTGGTCTCAATGATCTGCGCATACTTTGGCATCATTGAGTAGCCAAGGAAAGTCCAGTAAACTTTACCAGTCTCAAGAAGCGCCTTAGCCACTGCAGCTGTTGAAGCTGGCAGCGGAAAATACAGAAAAACTACGCCGTCAACCCAGTATAGCCCCGCTAATTTGCCGCCTGCAATAACCGAAGTGAACCGAGCCAAATCCTCAGGCGTATTAAAAAAAGTCTTTTCCAGGATTACAATTTCTTTGAAAGGTTGATAAGAAATCGAAACTTCAGGCTTACTCATAACATTTCACTATCAAGTTAGCTTATGTGTCAGCGGTCCCTTTTAATTTTGCTCAAAAGTCTCAGCAATTAATTTTGCAGACCGAAGTTATGCCCCAAAAAAAGAGGACAGTATTTATGAAGCGACGTTCAGCAACAAAGCTAATTGAATGCACCAAGTTGAAGCACTTGGGATACGCCTTTGATGCCATTTAAGTTGCAGGTTTTTAAAAAAATATCCGAAAACTTATTGCATATTAAAATCAATTCACCAATTGCATAACCGATTTTTCTCTTGATAAATCAACGCAAAGGAAAACGTATGTGGTTTTTCTAATTGTTATTATTTTATTTTGACTTTTTGATATTGCAGTTTTTTGGTTGGGAAAAAGTTATAGCGTAGGTGGACATTAAGCCTTTTCTAACAAGCAGTTTGGATGGTAATGTTCGATGCCTGAGATTCGTGTAGCACTTGTCGGCGTTGGCAACAGCGCTTCTGCCCTGATTCAGGGAACTCAGTATTATAAGGATGCTAAAGAGGACACCACTGTGCCAGGCTTAATGCACGTGAATTATGGCGGCTACCACATTCGCGACATACATTTCGTCGCCGCCTTTGAAGTTAACAAAGACAAAATCGGAAAAGACCTCTCCGAAGCGATCTGGGTCAAACCTAACTGCTGCGAGAAATTTGCAGACGTTCCCAACCTAGGCGTCAAAGTATCCCCAGGAATTATTCTTGACGGTGTAGCACCCCACATGAGGGAAACCTTCAACGTTTACGACGACAGCAAAACCACCAAGGAAAGCATCGTCAAAACCCTAAAAGACAACAAAACCCAAGTTCTTGTTAATTACTTGCCAGTTGGAAGCCATGATGCAGTACGGTTTTACGCTCAATGCGCAATTGATGCGGGATGCGCTTTTGTAAACTGTATGCCTGAATTCATCGGCTCAGACGCATCGAAGGAGTGGCCCAAAAAATTTGAGGCGGCGGGTTTGCCTGTTTTGGGTGACGACATCAAAAGCCAAGTTGGCGCCACAATTCTACACCGAACCCTCGTTCGGCTATGCCTTGACCGAGGAGTCATCGTTGACGAAACCTACCAGCTAAACCTTGGCGGCGACACAGACTTCCAAAACATGACCGTTGAAAACCGCTTAACCAGCAAACGTATCAGCAAAACTGAAGCCGTCACAAGCCTCGTCCCCTACAACCTGCCAACACGCATCGGACCCAGCGATTATGTGCCTTTCCTCAAAAACAAGAAAATCTGTTACATCTCACTTAAAGCCCGAGCGTTCGGCGACCGCCCAATCAACATCAGCGTCAAGTTGGAAGTGGAAGACTCTCCAAACAGCGCAGGCGTAGTTATCGACCTTATACGAGCAGCGAAAATTGCATTGGACCGCAAAATCGCTGGAACACTGCTTAGTATGCCGTCATATGCCTTTAAGCATCCGCCCGTCCAGGTCCCAGACTCGCAGGCGCGGCAATGGACCGAAGACTGGATTGCAGGCAAACGCGAACGCTAACTCCAAAAGCAACCTAAACCAAAGCTTTTTCAGGGCAGCCAGAGGACGGATAGACGTCTAGTTTTCATTACCCATTTCAATAAGTAATATGAAGACCAAACCAACAAAACATCATCGAAAAAAGCCATCTGGAAATGAAAACCTACGCAAACGTCTTAACTTCCGCCAAAATGAAAGCTGAACAAAACGTTCTCCCTCAATTTAACGGAAAACCTTTGAAGAAAGCCAAGAACAAGGCTGTGAAAGCTTTTAAAGCTGGATTTTTAACTGGATATTCAGCAGATTAACGAAGGTTGGAAATGCATGGTAAAAGTTGAATCATTTGAAGTGCCTGAAGACCTCTACTTCAGTAAAGATTTTGAATGGATAAAAATCGAAGGCGACAAAATCCGCATGGGAATCACCGATTATGCACAGAAAGCTCTGCGCGAAATAGTTTATGCGGAGTTGCCTTGTGTAGGAACAGAGGTCAAACAGGGCGAACCTTATGGAACTGTCGAATCAGTTAAAGCGGTCTCGGACCTGGTTGCAGCGATCAGCGGAACAATCGAGGAAATCAATGATGAAGTGCAGTCAAAACCCGAAACCCTTAACGAAGACCCATACTTGAAAGGCTGGCTGCTCATCGTTAAACCCTCAAACCTGGAAGCGGAACTTGTCAACCTCATGGACTTCAACAAAGCCGTGGAATGGCATAAAGCCCAAACACAATCCAAATAGTGAAGGCGCACTTGGATGGCTAGACGAGTAATTGTTATTGGCGCTAACGCCTCGGGCGTTGAAGCTGCCTCATCCGCACGCAAAAAAGACCGAACAGCCGAAATCACACTTATCACTCAGGAGAAAAACGCCGGGTATTCACGCTGCGGTTTGCCCTTTGTCATCGGCGGCCAAATTCAAAAATTCAGTGACTTAATCGTTTACCCACCAGCATACTTCCAAATGCTAAAACTCAACTTGCGCAGCGAAACAAAAGCCACCGCAATAAACACTAAAGAAAAAACCGTCACGATCCAAACCAAAGAAGGAACCACCGAAACGCTGCCCTACGACAGCTTGGTGATTGCAACAGGCGCAGATTCGTTTACACCGCCGATTAAAGGCAGAGAGAAACTTGGTGTGCTGAGCCTTCGAGGCATTGAAGATGGCGAAAAAATTGATGCAGCTGTTAAGGCGGGTGCGAAATCAGCTGTGATTATGGGTGCAGGTTTGATCGGCTTAGAAGTTGGCGTTGGCTTGATGGAGAGAGGACTCAAAGTAACCATCGTGGAAATGCTGCCCCAGATTTTGCCCCAGCTGCTTGACGCGGACATGGCAAAACTTGTTCAAGAGCACCTTGAGGAGAAGGGCATGCGGATACTGACCAGCAAAGGCGTAGAAGAATTTCTAGGCGAAGACAAAGTCACAGCAATAATGGCGGGCGGAGAAAAAATCGAAGCAGACCTGTTCATCAGTGCTTTTGGTGTGCGAGCCAACACGAAACTGGCAGTTGACTCAGGAATACCGCTAGGGGAGACTCGAGCGATAAAAACTAATTTGCGCATGGAAACGGACGTAAAAGATGTCTATGCCGTCGGCGACTGCGCTGAAGCCGCCAGCATCATCACCCACCGACCTATGTGTGCTCAACTAGGCACCATCGCTGTTCGCCAAGGCAAAGTCGGCGGAGCAAACGCTGGAGGCGACTACAGCCAATTTACAGGCATTTTAGCATCTGCAGTTACAAGGCTATTCGAAATTGAAGCAGGCAACACTGGCTTAACTGAAACCGCAGCGATACGCAACCGCATGGAAGTCATTACTGGAACAATAAGCAGCAAAACCAAAGCCGACTATTTCCCAGGAGCTAAACCCATAAAAATCAAGCTCGTTGTCGAGAAAGAATCCCAACGTATCGTCGGTGCTCAAATCATCGGCGGAGAAGAAGTAACGCAACGTATAAACTGCATTAGCTTCGCCATCCAGAAAGGCATGACTGTAAGGGAACTTGCCAAAGCAGACACCGCTTACGCGCCGCCTCTATGTGAAACATGGGAACCCATGGTGCTTGCAGCTGAAATGGTTCTTATGAAACTGCGGTAAACCGCTAATTTTTTCTTTTTTTAATTGCCAAAGGGTCGTCATTTTTCAGCATTTAATGTCAGTTTTTGTTTTTGTGCATTTGTGGCGTTTCTCTTTTTGCGTTCTTGTGGAAATGTGGTCGTTTCCAGTTGAGTTACCCGACATTTGATGTTTCCGGCTGAGTGAATGGCTCAGTCATACCGACGATCAGTTTTCCAAAAGTGTTAATATGGGTCTCCTCGTCTGCTAAAATCTCCTCCAGCAGCCGCCTTGTAGTGTAATCCCCCTCTTTAGCCGCAGCCTGAATAGCCTCCTTATACAGTTCTATGGCGTCTTCCTCATCACGTTGGTCTTGCGTAAGCATTTCAATTAAGCTGCCACCAACAAAAATCGGGTCAGGCTTAGTGGTGGCCACACCGTTTAGGTAGTCGAGGCGCTCCGCCAGACGTTCGGCATGCTTCATTTCGGCAATCGCTATTTTACGGAAAATGTCCTCCACAATGGCGCCATCGATACCAGTGACTTGGATGTGCTGCCACATGTACTGAATGCTGACTTGCAGTTCACGAGCTATAGCTTTATTCAAAAAATCTAAAAGTTTCTGAGAAATCAAAAATATCCCCACTTTAAAAGTGGGTTAATTCAATATATAAATTAAGCCCCAACTCGAAAGGTGCATAAATGCATTTCTTGAACCTGAGATAGTCGAAGTTCAGGAACAAAATTCTAATATTAACCGAATGCAATCCTTAATCCAAACAGCTTAAATTTGGCTGTACACAAGCAAAGTGCGGGGGCCGGTCGTCTAGCCTGGTTAGGACGTTGGCTTTACGAGCCAAAGGTCGCCGGTTCAAGTCCGGCTCGGCCCACCTTAATTTTACAGTCGGAGCTTGAATTGCACTTATTTGATATTGCCCTAAATCTGCAGCGTTACAAAATTCCGTAACGGTTGCACTTGAATCATCAAGAACGGTTGATTGCTGCCGCATTTGTGCTTGCTTCACTTTTATTCGGTGGCGGATTACACGACCATAAGCTTTGTCAAATTTTTCTGGGGATTTAAGATACTCAAGTTCCACTTTGCTTAACATGATATCGCCTAATTGCACAGAGGCGGGCTTGCACTTAAATTTGACCGTATAAAATCTATGATACTTTACAGTATGAATAGCTTTATTACAACCCAAGCCCTAAGAAAGTTAAGCGCTTTTCGTACATAGTACGAATATTCGTACTACGCCTGCAAACGCTAAGAGGATAGAACAAGCATGAAAGAAGCAATAGGTAAGCTAACTTTAGGCCCCAAAAGCCGTACGGGAATACTGTATATTCCATCCGACTTAATGGTTGACAGCGCATTCCCTTTTCAAGTACCCGCTCAAGTATCAGTTAGGCTTGAAGGGGACACATTGATTGTCAAAAAAGTGGCGATACAAGAAGTTGACAAAGTTGATACGTCACAGCGCTAACTTATTATAAGCGTAAAGCATATACATTCTTAGGGCAAAAATTTAAATTAGGAGAGAATTTTGGTGCAATGCAAATACTTGGACAGAATACTTCCTGAACGTTACCTATTCGACTTTTTGACTTTAGAGGAGGTAGAATAATATGCCTTATGTCCGATGGAAGATGAGGAAGGTCGACCTTATTGCTGCAAGGGAAGAATCGAAGATTACACCGTCAATCGTCAATGGTATCAAAGTAGTTGATGTTACCTTGACTCAAGCATCGCATCACCTTGCCTCCAAATATGGGGTTGCAACACACGAGGTCAATAATGCTAATCGTGCAAGTGGTTATGGTCCAACGGAGGTTTTTAAAGGCAAGACCACTTTGGACACTGCCGAATTTGAGGTAGCTGGAAAGGAGGGCGAGCTCGCTGCAAGCATTTACTTAATGGGCAATGATTGGTCTGCAATTCAGCGATGGGTAATAGGAACAGGCGATTCAGGCGACTTGGCGTTCTGGCAGAAGGGACAGCAGAAAATTATTGATGTTAAGATTCGTACGAAGCCTGAACACACCTGCTTCAAATTAACTTTAAAGCAATGGCGAAATCATTACCCTGATTATTATGTATCTACTCAATATCCAAATGATGACCGCGAAAAGGTGAGAATTTGGGGCTATGTAGAACGTAGGAAAATTGATGCACTCGTTATTGCTGAGACTAAAAGAATCTTGGGTAAGCCTCTAAAATGGGACTACTTGGGAACTGGTGCACAAAAGCATGTAAGAATGACTAATGAGGAATTGGATGCCTTAGCTGCTGAACTTGAAAAATCGCCAGAGCTTGGGAGATTACCAGAGTCAGAAATAAATTGTTATGGAATCGGCGAATTAGACGGCTATGGTCCACCGGTAATAGCTATTCCCTTTACTCTGCTCAGTCCAATTGAGGAATTAAGAAAAATAATTAGCAGTTAACTAACATAGCGCATCGACATAAACTGCTATCATTACCCCATTCCCAATACAGAAATTTCAGTTACACCTAAAGCCTACAGCAGAACCTTTAACATGACTATTTCTTGCTTTTAGCTTGAGCAACCTTGTCATAAATGTCTTGTTGCGCTTCTTCAACTCGTTGCATTTGGAAGGCTACACTTCGCTGAAGGTTGTACTCATCCATGAATGTTAGAACTAAAAATAATTTGGGCTTGTTGACCAAGTAGTTCGTAAGTATGCTGATTCCAGCGGTGGCTGCAAGCATGTTAGCATCGTTGCCTATAGCAAGAAAGGAGCTGCCCGGCCGGTTGGATAAGACATCAACGGCGATGATGCGCTTGTAAGGTATTGAAAAAGAAGGTTCGTTGGACTCAAAGGGTGTAACATCAATTTTGTGGTCGCCGAGCTTTAAGGTTGTATGCATTTTGTTCTTGAATTTGATATGCCCGCCAACGTAATCGGCATCAAGCTCATCCTCGGGGCCAGCATCATGCACTGCTTCATGCACAATTAGGTCTTCTAAGTTATCAAATCCTTGCCCGCATATTGAACATTTATTTGCTTTATTTTTTGCTATTGTGTTCACCCTTATTTAGCGTAATCCGAGCAATACGCTATCCATGCAACTCAGCGCTTATTGCTTAAATAATTTGGGTTCTGAAGCTTTTTGAAAATTAGGCTCGAAATAAGGTCAGAACACAAATTCCCACACTTAGCCAGTTATTTCACTTTCTCCGAAAAGCTTTTCTTGTCAACACCACAATTGCAATCGAGTAGCTATGAGTGAAAAGCCGGATGAAGAAAAGAAAAGGCCCAAGCCCCCAAGACCTTTTCCAAAGCAAAGCCTTCAAGAAGCATTGAAAGTTGCTCAAGCAATTCAGAATGGGAATAATGGCAAGCCGATGAAGACCATTTTCATCGCAAAAGCAATAGACCTGTCGCCCCAGAGCACCAACTTTAGAGATGTTACGAGCGCATCTTACAAATACGGACTAACAATTGGAACAGTTCCTAACGTTGATACTATTTCATTAACGCCATTGGGCAGTTCATTAACGAAGCCCACTGACCCTATAAAAGAGGTAAAAGACCGCCAAGAAGCAGTCATGAAAATTGAAGTATTTAAAAATATTTTCGAGCATTATAGAAATGGAAAATTTCCAGCGGGTGATACGTATTTTAAGAACATGCTGGAGGACAGCTTTCATGTTCCGCCCGAATATGTGGATGAATGCATAGCTTTGCTTCAGGAAAATGGACAGTTCGCTAATATTTTTTCTGAGGTTAAGGGTAGTCTTTATGTTGCTTTTTCTGATGAGCCGGTTGTTGCCGCCGAAGCGAGTACTACAGAAGAAAGCATTGCACAGGAAGAACCATCGACTGAACCAGAAGTTGTCGAAATTCCTGCCCCGGCACCTGCACAGACAAAGCCTATCGCCAATCAAATTTTCATAGTCCACGGAAAAGACCATGCCCCAGTCGAGCAGCTAAAGAACATCCTTTTGGATTTCAAGGTGCCATTCAAGATAGCAGTTGATGAACCTAATATTGGTCGTCCCATTTCTCAAAAAGTGTCTGAGCTAATGAAAAGTTGTACTTCGGCTATCGTAATTTTTACTGCAGACGAGGAATATACAGGCGCTGATGGCAAGAAGATTTTCAAGCCAAGCGATAATGCCGTGTACGAACTTGGCGCTGCATCAATACTGTATGAGGACAGAATAGTCATATTAAAAGAAGAGAGCGTTACACTGTCAAGCGACTTCAGCGACTTGGGCCATATAACCTTTAAGAAAGATGAGCTTGAAGCAAAATCCATGCAGTTGATAAAGGAACTAATCGGCTTTGGTCTCCTTAAATTCACCCCCGCTTAGGGAATACGTAGAAGCTCAGGCCTCAAATCCCTTGCATACTATGCGACCGTACGCCACAACGCCCCGGCAGCTTAGCACCACAGTAATAATGGCATGACTTAAAGCAGAACCTAAGCGATGGTCGAATCCAAAAGTTATCAGACCTTGGGTAGGCTGGGTCAAATGTTCGACGGATTTTTCGATAAGGGATTTTTGGGTAAGGTGTTAACAGTATGAATATTCATACCACTGCAATTAGTGCAGATTTTCATGCAAAAGCACAATTATTTTTAGGCTTTGAATTAGGCTCTGATTGCATAAAGGGCATTAAGCGCGTAGTCCATTCTGCGGTGTACGAATATTCATACACAGTATGAAGTACGAATATTAGCGCGCGGCGTGGATACTCACGGTCGGCTTAAAGTTGAGGCATAAGCCTGTGAGAGTATATTGTGTAGTAATTATTGTGTAGTAATACATCTACAATAGATTTGCTTACGAGGTCGAGCTACAACCTTAAAATGCAAGTTTGCTGACTCCTCGGCCAACACCTTAACACTTCATACGTAGTACGAATATTCATACGATGCGCTATGCAGCATCTTAGAATAAGCAGCATAAAGCGCCCGTTGCACGACCGAGCTTTGATTCTTAACTATTTTCTTCGACGCCACAATAAGACTCGCAGTATGAATAATCTACGAATAATCGCTAAATGCAATTAACTCAAGTCGCTACCTTAAAGTACGAATCGCCCTTAGCTTTTTGCGTAATACGAATATTCGTACTGAAGCAACACAAAGCGCCTAATGCACAATCTGGTTAACACCTTAAAGGTATGATATCGCAAAAGCGTTGGGAATAATTTGACCTTTTGAGCTTTTGCTACAGCCGTATGAATATTCGTACTATTAGGCACAAACGCGCTTTTGCTTTGAAGGGGCTTATTACATAGTAATCTGAGACTTGGACCGTAGCCCTGTCAGATATTCTGCATATTTGCCATAAAATCTGTCCGCTTGCCGCCTTAGCACCATATAGTGCTTTGCACCTATGCGCTTTGGCACCCTACCCTCAATAAAGTCTGCAACAGCCATTTTAGTGGGGTCAAAGGCTCGTTAGTTGGATGGAACTTTGTTCTCTTGCTCCATTTTGCTTAAAGCTTCTAATGTTCTGTCTCTGAGTTCCTTGAATGATGGGCTCCAGTAGTGCCTGATGAATATGGACGGTGGAATCCTGCCCTGTAGCAAGTCAACCTCTTCTTTGATTAACCCGTGCCTAACCATGAATGTACCGTATGCATCCCTTAACTCGCAAATTCTGCCCCGCATCTTCCTGCGCTGTAACCGCTTCAGTATAGCATTATACCCAACAGGTTCACTTCTTGCAATCTGGTCAATTAGACTTTTTGGCACAATGGATATGTACACATTCTTTGTACCCCGTAGAAACTGCTTCTTGAATTGAAAGTGCTCTAAAAGTCCATCATCGTTAAGATAGTTGGCTAACTTACCTTCTTTTGACAGTTCGATTATTTTGTTAAAAGAGATAATACCTTCTTCCTTACGTAAGCCGCTAAAGCGCAAATATTCCAAAAGCAACCTTTCATTGGGGTTAAGGGCTGGTTGAATAGCTGCATACCATTGCCATAAATCGCTGTTATGATTAGTGTACATTCGGGTAAAAGATACGAACGCATCGGGTCTATGCAACTTTATACCATAGCTCTTTAACGCTGACCTAAATTCCTCATGATAGCCAAGGTACTTGGACAAAATTATTAACGCCTTGATTGAGTTGTTGCGGGTAGACTCTGGAATTAAATCAATATCTCTAAGGTTGCCAAATAGCAAATGATTGTACTTTTTGGTATAAGTCATAACTGTGTGGGCATACGATTTAGCGTACTTTTTGAACACCCACACCTTAAAGGTTGGCCAGTCAAAGGAGCTTAGGACCGTTACAGGATGAATCGCTTTACGAGCCAAAGGTCGCCGGTNNCGGTTCAAGTCCGGCTCGGCCCACCACTTAAGTTCAAGAGTTACTTACATTATTTTGATGTACGCATAAGATTTTGAAGCATTGGGTCGGTTATTCGGTAGATCTTGTCTTGTTCAGTCAAAAGCATTGATGCTTTTAGATTTTCAATCGTGTTTCTAACCGTTGAATCATTCACCATTGTGCCCTTTGCGGTCACTATTGCATTTTTAATCTCACTCCATCTTGCCGAGTTAGCTGCAGCTTTTAAAGCTGCAATGTAAAGGGCCCTATCTTTTCGCAACAAGAAATGTTCGAACTCATCATTTACTATTTTGCCAGCTTCCGCCACGGCCTCTCGGAGCGCATCTTGATGAGTAAGCTGTCTTACTACTATGTTGTTTCCGTAAAGTGTTAACCAACCAGGAATCCCGTCAAGTATTTCGATGGCTTCGTTTATTTTCTTCCCATCTACTTTTTCCCTGCATTCATGTAGACCTTTGGCAAGGAATTTACTCGCTGTTTCAGGGTCGAATGGCGTTAGGGTCATTTTTGCCGGTGATCTTCCGTATAGTGGTGAAGTCGATTCAGGTTCAAGAAGGGTTTTAGTTAACCCAAACATTGACCCGGTAAACACGAATGTTAAGTTTCTGTAGGTGTTGAATATATTTGCTAATATCTTTAGAAGCTGTCCTGAAATAGAATACAACTCTTGTATTTCATCCAGTTCAATCACACATTCATCTGTTTGTCTTCCAAGTGATGCCAACAAGTCTCTAGTAGTAGTCATAGGCCTTTTGACAATAGACAAAGAAATCCCGCCAGGCCCAAACGATAAGCCGTCAATGTTCCCAGTTGTTGCTTTTATCTTTTGCAAGAGAGACTTCTGATTATTTATCGCTTCAGTTAATGCACTTAGTAAGCNNCCTTGAGTACCTTTTACACCCCAAAGGTTAATGTATATTGTCTTGATTCCAACTTTCTCGAGCTTAACATTTGTTGCCTTGATAAGACTTGTTTTGCCAACCATTCTGGGTCCAAGCAGTGCAACCCATCTTTTTGCGTTTAAAAGTCTGGTTAATTCTTCAATTTCTTTTTCTCTTCCGAATAATTCTTTAGGTGATTCTTTCGGGCTTAGGCTAAACAGCGACATAAACTTAACCTACTTAAGTACTTAACCTACTTAAGTAAAATATAAAATTACCGACCACCACCATAGCAAATAACTGAACTCTTGCTAAGGACATAGGAATTAGAGCCCAAACGCCGACGATTCAAGTTCGACTCGCTTCTCATTCATCGCCCAAAAAACTTTGTAATGACCAATTCGCGAGACTAAAAAGATTGGCTTAACAAACAAAAGTTCATATGTTTAAATTGGTTTCTATGTTCTAGCAGCGATCTTATGTTCATTTTTTTCGCCTCATTTTTTCTTGTCAACGAGGAGTTAATCAAAATTTGTCAGAATTCAATAGTAGCGATTCCTCAAGCAGCAGCTGTTCTTACTCTTTCAGGCTTGATTCAGGTATTGAGTGCATTAAGTTCGATTGCTGTAATCCTTGGAGTTGTATTCATTGTAGTTCAACTTCGACAGAACGCTAAGTTGATTGATTTGAATACGAAGTTAACGGAGGCAACTTTTCGGGATGTAAAATCGAATATATCCTTTGAAATATTAGAGAAGTTGACTGACGAGTCATTCGCTAGGCGCAGAAGCTTCATGTGGCAGACAGTAAAGAAGTACCAAGCTGCTGACTGGAAAGACTTTGACGACAGCATTGACGACTTTGAGATACGAAACTTTGCATTCATGTACGACCTCTTCGGCGAATTGGCAAAAGATGGCTTAATAGAACTTGAGACGATGGCTAAAACATTCAAGTTCCTTGTGGCATTAGATTGGGAAGCATTCGAACCAGCTGCAAAACATATGATGAAACGTTATAACCTCAAGCAAAATGAGATGTTCTCAAATTTCCAATGGCTTGCTAAAGAAACAGAAAGACTATTAAAGCAAAAAGGAAGCCATTTTCCGCCAATTACACATCGTGAGGACTAAGTTTAACGCTGCTGCTTTTTTTACTTGTTGGCATTAAACCGTGAATCATGACTTGCTTAAAATCTAAATTTATGATTTGTTTTACAATTTGAAGGTCGGCTCGGTGCTCCCGGCTCGGCCCAAGCTCACTAAATGGAAGAACTTTTGTTACTTGGAGTTTTAGTTGCTGCTTGTTTGGATAACTGCTGTGCGTAGCGCCTTAGCAGTTTTTATTAGTGTGGTGACTTGTTTTTGTGTTAAGCCTTTGATTTTGTGTTTTTCTAGTCGTTTGATGTATTTGTCTAATGCTTCGGCTGCTTTGTAGCCGCATAAGATATTTTCGTCACATATGTTGGTCATCATTATCTGAGCCTCATAACAGTATATGCTAAACAGAGTCATAACTTTTTCAAATGATAAACAGAACAACTGTTGTACACCTCACATAGATTCATACAAACAAAGATAGCATTTTTATGCCGCACACCCAGCGGATTTTCAATATAAAACTCAAAGTTGGTTGTAGCAGTGTTCTACAACTCATCCTGACCTTAAATCGTCTTGCTGTTCTATCCTTCAATGCCAGTTGAGAACAGACTTAACTGTAACTTGCTTATCCACTTACCAATTTCGGCAAACAATTTTTTATGATTTCCACCGAATTAGCTTCTACAAATTATTTAATTTTGAAAAGATTCGTTGCAGCCTCAACTAGTTCAGTGTCGCCATCTGCCGCTGCTCGGCGAAAATTCTCGACAACAGATAAAAACGTCTGCTTGAGCAAAATGCTAGATAAGTCACTGACGACTTTTCTTTGTCGCTCATTCAACTCGCCCATCATGCTCAGAGCTTCAGCAAGTTCCCTTTGGCGGGTACATTCAACTTGAGAAAGCAACGTTGAAATTATTTCGTTAACAGAATCCGCTTTGACAGCGCGTTCAAGCGATTTTAGTTCCTGGTCTACAATTTTGAAAGCTTCTTGCACGCTTTTCTGGCGCTCCTCTTTGTTGTGTTCGGCAAGCGACGTTAAGTCGTCGATGTTGTAGAGCTTAACATGGGGCAGCTGGTCTAGGATTTCTTCAACGTTTCTCGGGTTTGAAATGTCTATTACAACTAGATCGTTTTTGTTTTGGCGTGCGGGCAGCAACCAGGAAACCAATTCTTTTGTTAACAGGTAATGCGGGGCGTTAGTTGAGCAGAAAACCACGTCAGCATCCACAAGCGCCTCACCTAACTTGTCAAACATAACGGCTCTACCGCCCAGTTCCTCAGCTAAACGCAATGCACGTTCATAGGTTCTGTTTGCAATGAATATTGGGTTTAGGCAGCGCCGTGCCATGGCTTTGGCAACAAGCGTGCCGGTTTCGCCTGCGCCTAGGATAAGGATTTTCTTTTCGTTTAGAGTGCCAAGCAAGTTTTCAGCGAGCTCCACAGCAGCTGAGCCGACAGAGACAGCTCCTTTGCCGATTCCCGTTTCGCGCCTCACACGTCTTCCTGCGTTTACAGCACGGTTAAACAGTAGGCTGAGAACTGGGCCAGCGGCGTTTGCTTTTTTGGCTTCCAAGTAAGCATTCCACACTTGGTTTATAACTTGGTCTTCGCCTACAACCATGGATTCTAAGCCTGAGGTAACCCGCAGCAAATGTGATAGTGCTTCACGGTTAACGGAGTACTCAACTGCTTTGCATGCCTCTGATATGTGGCCTGATGCACGGTTCTCCAAATACTCTACAGCGGCTTTTACTGTTCTATCCCCATGTTCGCTCACAAGATAAAGTTCAATTCGGTTGCAGGTTTGGATAAGCACTGATTCCTGAACTTCGTCGAGCAACCGCACTTGATCATATGCGTTAGTTTTGTCTTTAAAAGACACCGCCTCTAAGAGCGGCACATGCGCCGTCTTATGTGTAATCCTCACGTTCACTATGTCGGCTGTCTTAGGAAAATGCATTAGGCACCACTCCGTGGTTGGTCGCAACTTCCCTGTTTTGTGTCACTTGCTGGGAGGAATTCCATGTGTCCTCAACAATTCTCTCGAGTTCTTGAAGGACCAAAGCCAATTTTGTGCCTTTGCAGGTTAAATGGTAGGTTTTCGGTGTTTTTCTCGTGAACACCAGTTTCTTCCCTTTTAGTCCCCGTAGATACTTGTAGACAATTCGCATGGCGAACCCAGTTTTGTCTGCGAGCGCTCCAGCGGAAATTCCTTCAAATGTAACTATATCGTAAATTTTGCGTTCGGTAACTGTGAAGGTATCCTTAGTTGGGTCCCGTTTGGATTTGAAGAAGAACACGTAGTCTCTGGTTTTGGGGGTTTTAATCAAGCCAGCAGATCGAAGGCGTTTGAGTGTTCTTGAAACGGTTTTTGGCTCGATGAGCGCTTCGATTTCTTTAAAAGTTTTAGATCCAGAAATCATGGATTGCAAAAGGGTCTCTTCGTAACATTCGGTGTGTGCAGGAAGTTTTTCGGCGAACTGTGGGAAGCAACCGAGATTGGCAATTACGCGTGTGCCAAATCGGGTGGCATAGTATTTGTCTTGCGTTTCAGATGCCAGACCCACTATCAGCAGGGGGCGCAAGTATTCTTTGAATAGGGTGTCTTGACTATGGCTATGCCCAGCTTTCTTTAGCTCCTGTTGAAGCTGACTTACAGAGTATCTACCATTCACAGTTGCTTGCAGGATGCGAAGTCTTGTCCCGTTTTTTAATACGTTGAAAAGCTCTCGTATGTAGTCGGGGTTGTTCATAGCTTCTCCGAGGCGTAGCAACTCGTTTTTGATCTTGTAAACTTGACATCGGTTTATGCATTCCAGCGGGGTTATTGGAGCGCAGCTTTGGCATTTTTTCTCAAGCGACTTTAATGTTTCAGATAGGTCGCGGTTGTTTTCTGTCTTCCGAATAGGTGACAGGACAGTGATCATAGTTTATCCTCCGCAAGGCTTTTGCCAGTATAGAGGAAGGAACTAAAGACGATGCGTTTGCCCATCATGCTTCCCTCGCCTTCACTCTGATTTTTGCGGTAAAAAGGATTCTCGTAAAGGAATGTTGACTAAAACAGTTTTTTTTAGTCAAGAAATCTTGACTAACGGTTTTGAACTGTTTTTGGGGTTTTTTTGCAGAGTTTGTTTAGGGAAGTTGTGGCTTTTTGAGGCTAACGGCCTGGTTGTGGAGCTGCCCGTTAAATTTGGTTTGTTGATGCAAGTTTGAGGATCTTGTTCCATGTTTCTTTGGTTTCTTTTTGATTCTGCGTTCTTTTGAAGAAAAAGCACGATGTCCCCAGTGACTGGCAGCTGCTTATGTTTCGTTTTGCATCATCTACAAGCAGAATTTGGCTAGGGCTGAGGTTTGTTTGTTTTGAAATGAATTGGATTTGGGCTGTTTTGCTTGGGCAGTCAAGACGGGTGATTATGGCAGTGAAGTATTTGGCGAGGTTATGTTTCTCTAGAAAAGTCTTTATGGGTTTTAGGCTTTGCATTGAGACAATGTAGGTTGGAACCTGCTTTTGTTGTAACGATTTAAGGAAATCTTCTATGTACGGTTTAGGCTGGGCTGTTGCCACGGCGCAAAGTTCGATTGCTTCCATTTCAGCGCTGACTTTCTGGAAACTGGGAGTGGCGTGGTTGTTTTCATAGAAGGTTAGAAGGCTCTTTATCTCGAACCCCGCTATTTTGCTTGCTTGGCGCAAAGCTGCATTCCAGTTGACATCAAGGTTGGCTATTACGCCGTCAAAGTCAAGAGCCACCGCTTTAACTTGCAGGTTTACACTATTTGCCATGTTTTGTCCTCATTTTCAAGGATTACGCCAGCGTCCAGTTGCCTTACCAAATAGTAGCCGGCTGGGAATAGGTCAAAGTTGGGCAACTCAGCGTCTGTTTTTTCCTCTAACGCCAAGGTGAGGTACTGGCTGGTTAGGTTCAGCTCGGGCTTGCCAAGTGCCTTGGCGAAAGCGTAGCCCCAAAGCGGCGCCGTCGTGTGCCATTTCCCATCAACCTCAGTTACCACACAGTTGCCCTCGGCGTCTTCTTTGATGTCAGTTGAGAAGAACCCATTGGGCTGTGGATCTAAGGCTTTGACAGCGTCCACACCAATACGGGTTACCTTCTCGTCGATAAGAGTTCTGGCTATGGTCGGGGTGCCTGTAATGCCCGAGAGCGAAATATGCTTCAAGAAATATTCAAGGCGTTCCCGACAGTAAGAGGTGACAAGCTTCCCCTTATACCACAAAGAGTCAAAAGCCAAATCGCGACCAGGCAAGTACTCCTGAACAAGAAAGTCAGCCACAGCAGCCCGACCCTGAAGCCTATTTAGCTCAACCCAATGCTTAGCCTCCTCAACGTTGTTAACCTTCAAGCCGAGCCGCCCCCCTGCGCCTCGTCTTGCCCGAATCCAAAGAGGCTTCCCAAGCTCAGAGAAAGCCCGCTCAACGTCCTCAAAAGAGGTTACACTAACGGTTTTTGGTACTCTAACTTGAGCTTCTGCAAGCATATCGTGGATTGTAAGCTTGTCAGGCATTATCGAATCGGGGTTGGGCAAATACGTTTTTACTTTTGCCTTCGCGAAAACGGATAGGTTTTGCATGACTATTCTTGCTTCGCTGCTTGGGTGAGGGTGCAGGAAGTCAATTTTGTATTTGCTGATTAGTTTAAGCAGTAGCGGTGTGAAGTCTGGGTCATCGTGTCTGGGTGAAACAACGCGTATGTCGGAGTCTGGGAATTTTAGGTAATGGGGATTGTGGTCAGTGGATACTATAAACATCGGTTTGCCGCGTTGCTTCTCAGCCAATCTGAGTGCACGGATAAAGTTGATTCCGCCTGATCCGCCTGAACCTGTTACCAAGATGTTTGTCAAGTTTGCTCACTGCTCGCTTTGCTGACTAGTTGATACGCTTCGATTCCTTTTAAAAACGTTATACCAGACTTCGCGGCTAGCTGCTTGATCAGCTCCCCGTAGGCTCTGCCACCGCGCATCAACACTGAGTTGTCATGCCAAAGTAGAGTCAAAATTTGCGCTCCAGCAGCATACAATTCATCTATGTTTTTAATGATGTACGGAATCACTGTTTCTTCGTTTAAACCGGTGTAGGTGAAGAGAAAGGCATCCATGAAGGTTATGGGAAAAACAACAAGACCGTCTTTAACCAAGTGCCCCGTGTTTTTTGGGTCAACGTTCTTCCTGTCAAACATCAGTGAGGAGTCGTACTTGAATCCTGCCTGAGTAAGATTGATAAAAGTGCTTTCCAAAACTTTTAGGTAGTGAATGCGGCAACCAAAAATTTGGGCTCCAGCAGCCTGCTCAACCATCCGTTTTTCTAATATGACTTGCTCAAGAGTGGATGTGTCGTTGGCATGCAAACCCACTTCATATCCGTCTGCAAGAAGCGTTCGCATAGTTAGCTTGTATTCGTTAACTTCGCAGCCGTTATCATATTTTGGCCTGAAAAGGAAGGTGGATTTTATGCCGAATTGCTCCTCTATCTCCATGACTTTGGCGATGCCGTTGTATGGGTTGAAGCCTTTCTCAACAACCTGGTTTATTACCTCAGGCGGGAATCTGCCGCGCCTAGCCAAAACATGCTGTGCTCCAGGACCGTTGAGTGGCCAATCAACGTCATGGGTTACTATTAACACGTGCTTTGAATCTGGAGGCATAGGTAGTTCCAAGTGGCATCCCTTTGGTTCTACAAAACTGGCATAGCTAATAAATAATATGCAACGCTGCGTGAAGCATGCAATAAAGAGATACTAGTATTCGTCAAAAAAATAAGAGGGGTTAATGTCGCCGCTTTCTAACCATATAGAGGGCAACAGCTATCACGATCACTAGTACTGCAATGATTGCGACGTATGCATAGGTTGGCAATGCGCCTGAACCAACTGAAGTGGTTGCATTTGTTGTCTGTCCGATTGCGTAAAGGTTGCCGTCGTAGGAGCCGAAGTATGCGATGCCGTTGACTATGGCAGGGGACGAGTAGACATAGCCGCTTGTTTGGAAGCTCCATTTGAAAGCTCCTGTATTTGCATTGAGGGCATAGGTTTTGTTAGCCAGCGAACATGCGACATAAACGGTATTACCTGCCACTGCTGGGGCAGTTGTTATTTCGTTACTGGTTGTGTAGTTCCATTCATTTGCGCCTGTTGTGGCATTGAGGGCATAGATATTGTGGTCGAAAGCACCGCCTGTGTAGATTAACCCGTTAGCAAAAGCAGGAGAGGCTTGGACGCACTGGTCATAGCCAGTTATAACTTTCCATATTAACGCTCCAGTGTCAGCGTTTAGAGCATAGGTGTTGTTGTCGTAGCTACCGATGTAAACGTTTCCGTCGGCTACTACTGGAGAAGACTCAACGGCACTGCTTGTAGTGTAAGTCCATATTTGGGTGCCTGTTAAAGCGTCAAGTGCATAAACGGCATGATCATAGGAGCCAAAGTAAACTACGCCGTTGAACACAGCAGGAGCGGAAACAACGTTACCGCAGGTTGTAAAGTTCCAAAGCGGCATTCCCACGGTGGCATTGAAAGCATAGAGCTTACCGTCGTTTGAGCCTGCATATACTATACCGTTTGAAACGGTTGGAGAACCCTCGGCTTCATCGCCAGTAACGCATTTCCAAACTAAAGCACCTGTTTGGGCATTCAAAGCATAAAAAGTGTGGTCATCTGACCCGAAATAGACCATTCCATCTGCAACTGCAGGTGAAGTATAAATTTTTCCGCCTGCTGAGAAATTCCAGAGTTTGGTTCCATCTGTGGCGTTTACTGCGTTTAGATTATTGTTTGAAACGCCGAAATATCCTTTATCGGAAGATGCAAAGTAGACTACTCCGTTAGCTACGGCTGGCGAGGAAAGCACCCAGCCGTTTGTGTTGTAAGTCCACAATGTCTGGTTTGTGCTTGGACCATTTGTTGAGGTGTATCCGGTGTGTTGTGGATTACCATGGAACATTGGCCAAGAACCGGTTTGCTGGGCGTTAACTTCAAATGTGAACAAAAAAGAAGCTGATAGGCAAAGGATTGCTATGGTTATTATGCCGTAAAATTTTTTCATGTTTAACTAACCTAAGATACTATTAATAGTTGTTTTTTCCTCATATGTATTGCCCCTAAATCATCAGGGTTTTAAGACCACAGGCATTCAGCTGAGCCACAACTAACTTTTTAGGCTAACAAGAAAGTTTAAGAAAAACCTGCAGGTGACTATCTGTCGGACAAAAATGAAGAAAGTATTCATTGCGGGCCCTATTCTGGGAATGGAAACCGAACAGAGCTACCGCCAAGAAGTCACTTCCATCCTGATTAAAGCAGGATTCGAAGTGATTGATCCTTGGCTGCGAGAAAAAGTCCTTTACAAAGGAGACGAGCGGTGCTGGTGGGATAAAGTTCCAACGTTTGATTTTATCCAGCGGGACCTAAACGACGCCGACCGATGTGACGTAATGGTTGTTTATTTGCCTCGGCTGTCTGCTGGAGCCTGCATGGAACTGTTTTACGCTAAACGCCAAGGCAAAAAAATAATTGTCGTGTCGGAAATCGAATGTTTAAGCCCATGGATTATAGCGCATTCAGATGTGGTTGTGAAAAGTTTTGGGCAACTCGAAGTCGCTTTGAGAAAATTTAGTTAGTGATTGGTTCCATTCAGACCGTTATTTTCTGGCAGCCTGCAGAAATCACATATTTTTAAATTCAATCAAAGGTTCAACATACTTGTTTTAAGGCAGCCTATTGGAGATGTTTTTTGTCAGGCAGCGTTCTAGTAAAGATTCTAGCTTAACTGTGCCTGAGCCCGAAATAACTAAGGATAAAAAACATCGTTGTTCACTTGATCAAGCAGTCTATGATAACCGAGAGGATAATAATGTATAATGCAAAGAACAGCATGGTGTGATGTAGATTCAAAAAAATAAAGGCTAACTTTGCCTTCTGGTTTTTATTACTTTGGATTTTGAAAAATTGATTAGCGCTTGTTTATCTTAAAGCTTCGTCGATTTTTGAGTCGCGACGGGTTCTTGTGACTTCCTTGAACAGTTCTAAGCATTCCTCTTTGGTGGGTGCCTCAACGGCTATGCTGCCATAAGCGCCGATATCAATTCGGCACTTTCTGTCCCCTCTTCTATCTCTATCGTCAACCGCTTCCGTAATCTTCTCCCCCTCTCTCCTTTATCCCTCTCTGGATAATCAATTATCTAACTAATGCCACCCAATTATAAGGTTAATCTATGTTCACCGACAAAAGAAGCGAGTTTCCTGGAATTAAAAACAGTTAACGAAGAGTTTTTCAAGTAGCCTCCTATTCGCGGAATCAACCCTGCAGCTTCTGTTCCAAGCTTGCAGATCAACGCATGCTCAAACATGCCAAGCGCCTCAACCGCAATGACGTCCCGGTTAAGCCTCGTCCGCTCGAGAACCGCTTCAATCTGGCTTGACGAAGCGCCCAAAACAAGCAGCCGACTCAAAAGTGACCGCTCCCACATGCGAAACCGTTCCACCTGCTCTTCCGCCAACTCAGCCTGCAGCTCACCTTCTGTTTTAACCTCGGATATTTTTATGCTTAAAGGGAGATTCTCATGCAAAGCGAAAAGCTCAGAGATTTCTTGTAAAGCCAGTTTTTTTCCTGCGACAAGTTGTGTTTGCAAGGAAATCGCCGGCACGGTTGCCTTGATTGTTTGGGGTTCAAAGATGCCCACGTCTACTGTCAATTCTTGTTTGGCGTTGTCAACTTTTAAAATGTAACCCTTCAACACCGCTGGTGGAGAGATGTTTTTTAGGTTAACAGGGCATAGGCCGAAGTGCTGCTTAATGTAGCTGGCAGCTATAACTTCATCCTCGCCTGAAAGTGAAACCTGCACCCACTTGCTTTGTGTACCTGAAACCTTCAGTTCCAAATCTAAATTCTCAAATTCAGCCCGCAGTTGGTCATCTATAAGTTTAAGTTGACTGCCACTGGAAGCTTTTACAAGCAAAGTTAAGGTTGTCATTTTCAGTTTCCTATCAGGTTGTTTATTTCTTCGTGGAGTTTTCTAACTCTTTCTGCGGCTTCTTTGTGCTCTGGCAAAAGCTTTTCAATCTCAACTTCAATAGGAACCCGCTTGGATTTATCGATTAGTTTATCGGCGTACGAAACGATTTTTTCCTCCAATGTTTCAGGCATGTACACATCTTTTGGCCAGCCGAACGCTTCAGCCTCCTCCGTTGTGATTCCTCCGCCCACATGTCGCCTAATAACTCTTACAAGAGATTCGGGCAAATGTTCTGACTCAGCGATGTTAGAGCCTAATAAACCGTGGTCAACTGCATGGGACTTTGAGCGGCCAATGTCATGCAAAAGCGCTCCAGCCTCAACCAGATGCATATTTACTTTGATGCCTTTTCTCTCGATTTTACCCGCGATTTCCAAGGCGAGCGCTGCAACCTCTTCACAGTGACGAATAACCTTAGGTGGGCTATTGTATTTTTGGAGAAGTAAGATAGCTTGCTCCCTTGAAGGAAGCTCTTTACTCACCGAGTTCCTTCCTTAGCGCATCAACTTTCTCAGAGAGTTTATTTATCATTTGACCGTTTTCAACATGCTCAAGAGGTTTGCCGCAGCCGTTACAATGAAAAACAAGTTCAACGGCTTCTTCGAATGGAACACGTTTGCATTCGGTGCTGCCACAGTAGTAGAAGTCATGGTTTTTTTCGTATTCCAACCGTACGTTGAGCTTTTCGAGGACTCTGCGTTTTTGACTTAGAATGAATCCTTCAAGCTGGTCGGGTTGGAGTTTCCAATGAAAAATAAACCAGCCTGTTTTTGGATCGCGTGTCCTTCTTAGGCTTACAAGCGAGTGATCATAAAGTTTGTAGAGAATTTTGCGAACTGAATTAAGGCGAATGCCGGTTTTATTGGCAATTTCGTCGTCGGTTATCTCGTCGACGCCTTTTAAGTGTTCAATAAGTATTACAGCCTCTTCTTCACCCAAGGCCAAAGCCACTTTTTTAAGGGTTGCATCATCAATAGTCGATAACATAGCCTAATTGTCCTTCCCCAATAATACTAAACTAGCTAAATAAAACTCTTGTTACCCATTTAAAGTTTTTTCAGCATCACATTTAATCTCTTTTCCCCGAACCCGTGGAACGATCCTCATTTTGGCGCCGTCAAAATCTGCAGCAAGCTCTTTGCCTTCAAAGTACCTATCTAAAAAAATTGCAAGCGCAGAACACTCGGAATGCGGCTGGTTTCCGACTGAAACGTTAAAATCTGAAACTTCACTTGAGTAAAAATTGCCTGGAACTTTTTGGCTTCCAACGACAACCAAGACATCTCTGTTTGCATTCTTTATTCGGTTTAGAACATCACTTGTTTGAATATTTTCGCCATAAGCGGTCAGGTGAACTATAACCCCGCCGTTTTGTCGCCATTGGTAGACTGTTTTTTTCCAAGGCGTGCCCATTTCGAAATGGAATGTTCCTCCCCAATGAGCAGTTATCCGCTTCACAGTTAGTTCAATGTTAGGATCCACAACATCAGAGAGTACGAAACCTGAAGCACATAGCGCCCGCGCAGTCAACGCAACATGAGTGGTTAACCTTACATCGCGCTGTGGCCTATGACCCCACCTCAACACCACTGTTTTGCGGGGGCTACTTGGGGGTGGTTGTGAATTTGCCATTTAAGTCTTCCACTTTTCTTTTCACTTGCTCACTTAACTCCCATGGCGCTCCAAATACAACCTCAATAGAATCATTGGTGTAGTTTTCTTTTTTGACCTCGGTTTTTTCATGAAGCCACGAGATAAAAGGCATGGTCTTGCAAGTTAAAGGAACCGAAAACTGGGCTTCAACATAATTCTCAAGAATTCGCAGAATTTCCTTCCGTAAAACATCAAAGTTGATTTGGCATTTTGCTGATATGAGGATAGGGTTTTTTGTTTTCTCTTTAAGAAACTGCAACTTCTGCTGGCGCTCTTCTTCACTCAGCAAGTCAATCTTGTTTAGAGCAGTTATGGTTGGTATACCTGATGCGCCCAGACGATCAATTGTTTCTAAGCAAATGTTGTATTTCTTCTCGATTTTTTCCATAGGCTCGCTAAAATCTAAAAGCAGAACTATTAGGTCCGAAAAAATTGTCTCTTCAAGAGTAGAGTGAAATGCTTCAATCAAAGATAATGGTAACCGATCAATGAAGCCAACGGTGTCAGTTAAGAGGAATCGGCGGTTTGAAAACTCCACCATGCGTGTGGTGGTTGAAAGAGTAGTGAATAATGCTTTGTCAACTCGAACGGATTCCGCTGTCAAAGCATTAAACAAAGAGCTTTTCCCAGCCTTCGTATACCCAGCAAGCGAAATAGTTAAGAAGCCAAGCTCAGTTCGCCGCTCTCGCTGGAGAACTCTTTTTTCCCTGATTTTCCTTAGTTTTTTAAGAATAGTTTGAACCTGCCGTTTTATCGCGTCACGGTAAACGTCTGCTTCGTAGGCTCCAAGACCCATAAAACCAGGTTGCTCGCTTCCTTTAGCTAATTTAACTTTTTCCTTTGCATGTTTAAGTTCATTTCGCACTGTCGCCAACTGGATTTGCAGTTGCGCCTCAGTAGTTGTAGCTCTTCTAGTGAAGATTTCAAGTATAAGTTGGAACCGATCGATCACTTCGACACGTGTGGCCTTTGCCAAATTGTATGTTTGGCGAGTTTTGAGGGTGTTGTCAAAAATTACTTTAACAGCGCCTCTCTCTTTAACCATCTCAGAGAGTTCTTCAACTTTTCCAGCGCCTATCTGGTAGCGTGCATCAGGCCTGCGAGTCTGCTCCATTTCACCGACAACAGTGTAACCCGCAGATTCCGCTAAACGTTTAAGCTCATCTAAAGTTGATTCTTCACGATTCAAACGACGTTGAACTATGACTGCTTTCGTTCAGCAGTCGCCTCCTCATCGTTCTTGTCAATCTCAATTATGTCGCCTAAAGTCAATTCTTGATTGGCTGATTTAGCAGTTGGAGGAGGAACCTTTTCTTCAGAGATTGGAACAAGCAACTTAATTTTTAACATGTGCTCAAGTTTTGAAGCTAATTGGTTGTTGGGCTCCATTTTACCCACTTCAAGATTTCGCAGAACAGATGCTTTCTCGTTTATTCTTTTACCCAGCTCTTCATGGGTAAGCCCAAGTTTCTCCCGTGCCACGCGTATTTTGTTAGGGTAGGCTTCAGTGAGTTCCTGAGTAATCTGAACATTTGCAACCATCGGTTTCTTGTGAATAACCGGCAGGGGTAACCGCGGTCTTCTCGCAGCGGATACGGTAACGGCGGCGGCAGCTTGTTTTTGTAAAACAACTTCTTCTTGGCTGATTACTTTTCCATGTTTTGAACATTCAATACAAACTGTTAGCCTTGCCCCTTCAATCACTGCCGTTACCGGTTCAGTGTGAATTTTGTGTCCGCAGACTTCGCATCTCAATGTGAACTTTCACCTTTCACTGTCTTTATTATATTGTTATGTTTATACTTGTCGAAAACACAAAAGCAAATCCTTGGGTGAAAAACGTTGGAAAACACTCTATCAAAGCTAAGAGCCACCGCTGACTACCAATTCGGCAATGGCGTCGGAGAAAAACTGTTCCCAGAAAACATTGAAGTACAGCTTTCGCCTCGGACAGGCAGGATACGCTTCATAAATCTTAACGGCGAAAGACTCGCTACGCTGCGCCCAACCGACGGCTTGCTTTCCCTGAGCATTAAAGCTGCTAGGTTCATGGCGGAAAATACACCTTTCGCAAAATGCTTTGTGACAATTAAAAGCGAAGTGGCCGCTTATATTGCAAAGGGCGGGGATGTTTTTGCCGTTCACGTGGTTAAAGTTAATGAGGAAATTCGCGCCAAGGACGAAATTATAGTTTTAGATGAAACGGGAAATGTTTTGGCTGTTGGACGAGCGCAGCTTTCAAGCGTAGAGATGACTGCATTCAAAATCGGTGTAGCGGTCAAGGTAAGACATGGCATAACATAGATCCACCTGCAGCATCCGGCCCCGCATCAACTGAAGAGCAAGATGATGCGTCAAAGAATGATCGGTCCCAATTCTATATTGGTTAGTAACCGTATGCTACTAAACTAATGAGTGGTAGCTCAAAAGTTGCTTTAAGAACTACCTCTGAACGAAGTTAAGTTTATATCAACTTTCAATAAGTAATTCTTAAGTGAACTCTATGAATAGACGCATGAATCCTCGAGAGCAGAAACGTTTGATGCAGCGTATGGGAATGAACATGGATTCTGTCCCAGACGTCCAACAGGTAATTATCAGGACGGCGGAAAAAGACATCGTTATCGATGAGCCAGAAGTCGCCATTTTACAGGTTCAGGGCCAAAAAATGTATCAGGTTATCGGCGGCGAAGTTTCGGAGCAAGCGCCAGGCCAACGTTTAGGCGCAAAGCCGGCGCAGGCAGCATTCTCGGAAGAAGATGTGCGGTTAGTAGCGGATCAAACGGGTAAAAGCCTCGAGAAAGCGAAGGAAGCTCTACAAGAATGCCAAGGAGACCTTGCAAAAGCCATCCTATTGCTTCAATCCTAAAATTAATTTTTATTTATATCTAAGTATCGAATATAATCAAAATAGGAGGATGGGCAGTGCTTCAAAACGTAGACGTTGCAGTGGTTGGTCACTTCTCAATTGACACAATTTTACTGCCCTCAAGGAAGATTCCCTTTGTTGTTTTAGGCGGAGCTGTAGCGTACACTTCGTTTGCCGCCAAACGTTTGGACGCCACCGTCTCGGTTATCTCTAAAGTGGGAGATAATTTTCCGCAGGCTTACTTGTGGTGGCTCAAGCAGGAAGGCGTTGACTGCTCAGGTGTAGTTAAAGCTCCGAATGAGGACACCACAAAATTTGAGCTCACATACAGCGCTGACTTAGCTGAGCGCACCCTCAAGCTGAAAAGCAAGGGAACCCCAATTGGCTTAACTGACTTGCAAGCTGGTTTTCACGCTAAAGCTGTTCATGTTGCCCCCATCGTCAACGAAGTATCCTTCGAAGTAGTGGAGCACCTTAAGCAACACGCTGACACATTGTCGCTTGACCCGCAGGGTTTACTTCGAAGCTTCGACGAAGCAGGCAACGTAACAAAAAACGCTTCAGTAGACAAACGAATTTTCAGTTTAATCAACATTTACAAGTCTTCCCAAAACGAGATTTACACATTAACTGGGCAAACTGAGCTTAAAGCTGCAATACGGGCAGTTCACGACTTCGGCGTAGAAACCGTCATCGTTACGATGGGTGCGAAAGGCTCTATACTCTCATTTGAAGGTGCCCAATACGACATTTCAGCTTGCCCATCACAAGTAAATGTTGACCCAACAGGCGCAGGAGACGTTTTCATAGGCGGCTTCCTAACTGAATACATCCGGCAAAAAGAAACAATTTACTGCGCGTGCGTCGGTTCAGCTGCAGCTTCGGTGGTTGTTGAAGGAATCGGCCCCACGTATCTTGGGAATAAAGAAGAAATTTACTCTAGAGCAAAAGTTTTGTATGAAAAGGAACTTAAGCAATAGCGTGCATCTACGTAAATAAATAATCGCATTAAGGCGTTTACTATGGGTCGCATAGAAAAAGGACAAAAATGCACTGTTTCAGGCTGCGGCAGAGAAGCTGAACGTTCTATCTCAGCAGACAAAGTGAAGGCTGCAGGCATAAACGTTAGCAATAAAGAAAATCGCGCTTACATCTGTAAAGAGCACTATAAAGAATATAAGAAGAAAACTAAAAAGGATAAGACGCTTGATAAGTGGCGTTACGGCCGTTAAGAGTGATTTGGCATGCGAATACTACAGTTACACTCTAACTTTATAGTTTTTAAACCAGTCCAAAAAGAAATCGCTATTGCTGAAGAAGCAGAGCAAATAGAAAACCGCGTAGAAGACGTAGTGGTTTTATTTACTGCTATCGAAGAAGGCGACAGCACGGCGACTGGGCAGAAAGCCATAGATGATGTCCGCGCCTTTTTAGGTAAACAGAAAACCAACCGCATTCTAATCTACCCGTTCGCTCATTTAAGCAGTAGCCTCTCGCAGCCCAGCGAAGCTCTCAAAATCATAAAGGCTATGGAGGAATATTCCAAAGAAAAAGGCATAGAAACCTTCCGTGCCCCGTTCGGCTGGAACAAGCAATTTACTATTTCAATCAAGGGGCACCCGCTTGCTGAGATGGCACGCTCTTATGCGCCAACTCCACCAGCAATTGAAGCCAAGGTTGAAGGCGTATGCAAGAAAGAGGAAGAACCTGTCTCAGCAGCTTTGAAAGCTGAGGATAAAATGCAGTCTTTTTGGCATGTTCTTATGCCTGATGGCTCTTTGGTGCCGATTGAAGAATTCAAGTTTAAAGGCCATGTTAACCTACAAAAGTTCTCGCAGTACGAAATTAAAAAGGCAAGGGCAGTAACGGCGATGCCTCCTCACGTGACTTTGATGAAGAGGCTAGAGATAGCTGATTACGAACCAGGCAGCGACCCCGGCAACATCCGCTGGTACCCTAAAGGACGCATGATAAAGTCCTTGCTGGAACAGTATGTAACAATGCGGGTGGCGGCGTATGGCGGCATGGAAGTCGAAACCCCAATCATGTATGACTTCAACCATCCCAGCTTGAAAAGTTACCTTAACCGTTTCCCAGCCCGCCAATACGTGCTCAAATCTGAAGACAAAGAACTTTTCCTGCGGTTTGCCGCATGCTTCGGCCAGTTCCTAATGGCCCACGACGCCCAAATAAGTTACAAGCAGCTTCCAATCAAACTCTATGAGCTCACCCGTTACAGTTTTAGACGAGAGAAAAGCGGAGAAGTTGTCGGGTTAAAACGACTCCGTGCATTCACCATGCCCGACTGCCACGCATTCTGCGCTGACATGGAGCAGGCGAAAAAGGAGTTTATGATACGATTCAACCTCTGCATCGACGTCGTAGCCAACATTGGCTTAGCAAAAGACGACTATGAAATCGCCATGCGCTTCACAAAGGGCTTCTACGAAGAAAACAAAGCCTTCATAACAGAGTTCGCAGCAGCTTTCGGCAAACCCATGCTGGCGGAAGTGTGGAATGAGAGATTCTTCTATTTCGCCTTGAAATGGGACCTCAACTTCGTGGACAACCAAGACAAAGCCGCAGCCCTTAGCACTGACCAAATCGATGTGGAGAACGCTAAACGCTACGAGATAACCTACGTTGACGAGAAAGGCGAAAAACAGTACCCGCTGATACTGCACTGTAGCCCAAGCGGCGCCATCGAACGGGATATTTACGCGTTGCTTGAGAAGGCTTACCATGAGCAGATGAAAGGTAAAGCACCGATGCTTCCACTATGGCTCTCGCCGACACAAGTAAGGCTTATCCCAATTTCCGACAAATTCCTTGATAAAGTGTCGGAGCTTGCAGGACAAATTAATTCACACTGCATACGCGTCGACATTGATGATAGTGCTTCAACGCTGCAGAAAAAGATCCGTGAAGCGGAACAGGAATGGGTACCCTACATCGTTGTTGTCGGCGAAAAAGAGATTGAGTCAGGCCTGCTCTCCGTACGTGACCGCGAGCTTAAAGGTCAACAGCAAAACATGACATTTGACCAGCTAGTCGCAAAGGTCGCGGAAAAAATCGCTGGCAAACCATTCAAGCAGTTGCCGCTGCCGATGTATCTGTCCAAGCGCCCGCAGTTCCACGGCTGATAAATGAAACATACACTTCACTGACGCAAGATATATCAAACAAACGTACAGTATGAAAATGAAACATTGCAGAAGTGCAACAAGATGGAAGAACTACAAATTTACATAGACGGAAAATTCTATCCCAAGTCAGAGGCAAAAATCTCCGTTTACGACCACGGTTTTCTCTATGGCGACGGCGTTTTTGAGGGAATCCGCGCCTATAATGGCGTCGTATTCAAACTCAAAGAGCACATAGATCGTTTATATCGTTCAGCACACGCCTTAACGCTGCAAATACCGTTAACCAAACAAGAAATGACTCAAGCTGTAGTTGAAACTTTAAGAAAAAACAAGATGAAAGACTCATACATACGGTTAGTAGTGAGCAGAGGTGTCGGAGATTTAGGTTTAGATCCCCGCAAATGCCCCAAAGCCACAGTCATAATCATAACCGACCTGATTTCGATACGTGCGGGCAACGCTAAAGAAACAGGGGTCACAACAATGTTTTCTTGGGTACGAAGAAACCCTGTTGACGCGACAACCCAAGAGATAAAATCTCTTAACTACCTGAACAGCGTCATGGCAAAGATTGAAGCCAATGCATGCGGCATCGACGAAGCCCTCTGTCTTGACGGCAACGGATGCATAGCAGAAGGCGTAGGTGAGAACGTTTTCATCGTCAGAAACGGCGAACTCTTAACGCCGCCAACGTCAACAGGCGCATTAGCAGGAATCACCGCCGAAGTTGTAGGACAAATCACGCAGAAAATAGGCATAAAACTAACTGTAGCTAACCTTACGCCGTTCATGATATTCACTGCGGACGAAGCCTTCTTCACCGGCACAGCCATGGAAATGGTTCCTATACGCGAAGTCAACAAACGCCAAATTGGCACAGGCAAACCTGGACCAATCACAAAGAAATTGATGGCAGAATTCCAAAAAGTGATCGAAGACCCCTCTCAGGGCACAAAAATCTAATTTTTCTTCTTTCCCTAATTCAAATTTGTTAGTCACTTTGAAAAATAGTGACAAATAGAGAAGGAGGGAGGTCTATTTTTTTACAACAAAATAAGGCAAAAATGGAAGCTTCTCAGACCCAGCGCCACAACGAAGAAGGGATGGATGTCTTTTCGATTTTGGCTTGAAATTTTGTTTTGAATGTTCCTGTTGGGCATAGCGACGTGTTAGGCGGTGCCTTTTTTTGCCTTTTAATGCCTTCTAATGTCTTTTTGTGTCTTTAAACGCCTTTTTACGCCTTTTTTCACCCTAACCTGCAAAAGATCCAAACCCCAAACCAGAAAAGCAACTCAAAACAAACCTTTCACTGAGAGAGGGGAGGGCCCTACTATTTACAACAAAAAACCTCGTCTAAAGATGGTTACGGTTTCTTGTTTTTATTCATGAAGGCTTCCATGGCGTTGTATGCTTGCTCCAACTGATCTATCGGGGGCAAAAACACTATTCTTGAATGCCCTGCTCCGTAGACTGGGTCGAACCCCGAGCCGTTGACGATGAGCACACCTGTCGCTTTGAGAAGATCTACAACGAAGTCCATGTCGGTTTTCCATTGCGTGCCGACTCCTCCGATTTTGGGGAAGATGTAGAATGCACCCTCGGGTTTGGTAGTGCTCATCCCTTCCATTTCATTAAGTCGCTTGTATGAGTAGTCTCTTCTTTGGCGAAGTTTTTCGACGACGCCTTTGATGTGATCTTGCGGTCCGTTAAGGGCTGCAACACCTGCTTTCTGCACAGGCGTGTTTGCGCACAAGCGGATGCGGCATTCTTTTTCTATCCCCTGCTTGAGCTCATCAAGTTCGCCGTTTTCACATTTAAAATACAAATAACCCAAACGCAGCCCCGTCATCTGGTATGCTTTAGAGAACCCGTTGAAACCCAGAACAGGGACGTCTTTAGCGAGGCTAGCCGTACTAACGAAATTATCAGAGTAAGTGATTTGATCGTAAATCTCATCCGACAGCACTAACAGTTTGTACTCCGCTGCAACATCCAGCATTTCCTTAATCATTTTTCGTCCATAAACGGCGCCGGTCGGGTTGTTGGGATTTATAATTACAAGCGCTCGGGTTTTTTTGGAAATTTTCTTGCGCAAATCGTCCACATTAGGTTGCCAATCTTCGGACTCGACTGTTTCATAAGCAACTGGTGTTCCATCAAAGAATCGAGTGTAAGAAATGTAGGGCGGATAAGTTGGACCTGGGAAAAGGACCTCGTCGCCTTTCTCTACGATGGCTGCAAGCGACATCTGTATGCCTTCGGATATGCCCTCTGTAACGAGAACATCTTCGGCGGTTATGTTAACGTTGTTAACGCGTTTTTCCTTCTTTGCAACAGCTTCTCGGAGTTCCAGAAGCCCCTCTGAGGGCGAATAACAATTGCTGTCTTCCTGCAGGGCTTTGCAGAGGGCTGCTTTAACATTTGAAGGCACGGTTAAGTCGAATGCTGCAGGATCACCGATGTTGAGGTAATAGATTTTTTTGCCATCTTTGATGAGTTGTTTAGTATGCACTATGACGTCTCGAATAGCGTATTCGATGTTTGATGCGCGTTTGGTTACTTTGAAGCCCAATTTACGTTACCTGTACCCCAAAGACTTGCATATTGGAAAAAATAAAGCTTCCCCATCAACAAGCCAGAGGCTTAGAAGCCTAGCTTACCCCAAAGGCGTCTGCCCATAATCATCCAAGCAGTCGGAGTAATGGTACCCGTCTCAGATGCTTTCATCACCCAAAAATCTCTGAAACAATATTTGGTTAGTTCAGCAGATTTTTATGTGGGAGTCACTTTGGGTATAAACGTTTTTGGTGAAAGGTTTGTTTGGATGGACAGGCAGTTTTCTCAATATTGATTTAGGCAAAAGCAAAGCTGTTGAAGAGAAATATAATGAATCCTTAGCGTTGAATTTTTTGGGAGGCAGAGGCTTTGCTATAAAAATTCTGTGGGAGAGGCTAAAGCAGGGGACCGATCCTCTTTCGCCTGAGAACAAACTGGTTTTTGCTACTGGACCCTTAACTGGAATAGGGTTACCGAACAGTGGCAAACTTGTTGTAGCCTCAAAAAGCCCTTTAACTGGCGGCTACGGCGACGGGAACCTCGGTACATTTGCAGCTGTGCATATGCGTAGGGCTGGTTACGACGCTTTTGTAGCTGAAGGAAAATCTGAAAAACCTGTTGTTGTCCATATTAAAGATTCGACTGTTGAGTTTTTGGATGCTAAGGATTTGTGGGGTTTGACTTCTTTTCAAGCCGAGGAGGAACTCAGAAAAAGGTATGGGCGTACAGCAGGTATCGTTTCGATTGGGCAGGCAGGCGAAAACCTGGTCAAGTTTGCAACGGTTGTTTCTCAGGAGGGGCGTGCTGGCGGGCGACCGGGCATCGGTGCAGTTATGGGATCCAAAAACCTGAAAGCCATTGTGGTCGAAGGGACAAAGCAGATTCCCCTGGCTGATTTAGAGGGGATGCGAAAGATGGCTACGGAGGGTTACCGCGAAGTTTTAGCTAAACCGCTATACCCGTTTTGGAAGCGGCAGGGAACCATGTCAACCGTGGAGTGGTCACAGGAAAACAGCGCGTTGCCCACACGAAATTATCAACAAGCCGTTTTCGATAAAGCGGATGAAATCGGCGGCTTTGCGATGGAGAAAATCAAGGTTTCAAACCGAGGGTGCCCTCAATGCAACATGACATGCGGAAACGTGGTAAAGGACAGTGAAGGAAAAGATTCAGAGCTTGACTACGAGAACGTGGTTATGTTAGGGTCAAATATTGGGTTAGGTGACCTTGCTCAGGTTTCAACTTTGAACCGAATGGCTGATGAGTATGGATTGGACTGTATTTCACTTGGCAACGTCATGGGTTTTGCCATGGAAGCTTCTGAGAAAAAGTTGATTCCTGACAGGCTTGAGTGGGGGGATTTTGAAGGCTTCAAAGTTTTGATTGATAACATTGCGTTTAGGCGGGGTTTAGGCGCTGTTTTAGCGGAAGGAGTGCGGGCTGCTTCCCAAACCTTTGGCAGCGACTCAAGCGATTGGGCGATGCATGTTAAAGGCTTAGAAATTACAGCTTACGATTGCCATGGAGCGCCAGGCATGGCTTTGGCATATGGAACCAGCAGCATCGGCGCACACCACAAGGACGCTTGGCTTATAACTTGGGAGCAGAAAGTTGGCCGAACAAATTATGACCTAGTAAAAGTTGACCATCTTATTGAAACTCAACTATTACGAGGCGGACTCTTTGAGGCATTGGGAGTATGCCGTTTCCCTAACGGCACCTTAGGGTTAGACCTTGAATGGTACCTCAAATATCTACACGCGGCAACGGGCATAGAATTCAGTATGGAGCAACTGCAGCAAATCAGCAATCGCATCTTAACGTTGATTCGGGCGTTCTGGGTTCGAGAGTACAAAGACAAATGGAGCAGAATCCTAGATGTGCCCCCTATGCGCTGGTTTAAGGAACCCCTCACTCAAGGCCCACTTACAGGAACAGCACTTGACCTTCAAAAATACAATGAAATGCTGGATGCATACTATAAGAAAAGAGGCTGGGATAGCAGGGGAATACCTAAACTATCGACAATGGAGAAGCTGGGGTTAGCGGAAGAGGCACATACGCTGGATTCCTATGTTGCTTTAGAACAAGAGCCCATCGTTAATATGACCGAGCAAAATACACCGTTTCCTTAGCCTTCTGCCCACAGTAAACGCAGCCAGTTGTTGGCTCTTCCACCTGGAAAGGTCGAACCCTTATTGTTGCACCTGTTTCCTCTTTAATTTTTGCTTCGTCTTCTGCGCTGCCGCACCATGCTGCCTTGACAAAGCCACCTTTGTCGCAGATGGTCGCTTTGAACTCGTCGTAGGTTTGAACGGTTGTGGTTTTTTCCTGCAGATTGGCTTTGGCTTTGGCAAAGAGATTATCTTGGATTTCCTGCAATAGCCTCTCGGTGGCAACCGGTATGTCGGCTTCTTTTACGGGTGTTTTCTGGCCTGTGTCCCGCCGAACCATGATCACTTGACCTTGTTTTAGGTCTCGTGGACCAAGTTCTATGCGGATTGGGACACCTTTGAGTTCCCACTGGTTGAATTTCCAGCCAGGCGTGTACTCGCCTCGATCATCCAAATTGACGCTAAAGCCTTTTGCTTTTAGAGTTTCAGTAATTTCCTTAGCCTTAGCAGCGATTGCTTGTGCCTCTGCGCTTTTGAACATTATTGGAACTATGACTATTTGGAGTGGTGCAACCTTTGGCGGCATTACAAGGCCTTTGTCGTCGCCGTGAACCATAATCATGGCACCGATAAGCCGCGTGGTTATACCCCAACTAGTTTGCCACACATAATGGTCAACCTTGTCTTCACCAATGTATTTTATATCAAACACTTTAGCAAAATGCTGCCCTAGATTGTGGCTAGTTCCCATTTGTAACGCTTTTCCATCAGGCATAATTGACTCCAAAGCTGTGGTATAGAGTGCACCCGCAAACTTTTCGCTGTCACTTTTAGTGCCGATCAGCACTGGAATTGCAAGGTAATTCTCCATTATGTCTTTGTATTCGCCAAGCGCATACATGACTTCAGCTTCAGCTTCTTCACTTGTAGCATGTGCAGTATGTCCTTCCTGCCAAAGAAACTCACGAGTCCGCAAAAACAATTTCGTGGCTTTCGTTTCCCAGCGCACAATATTGCACCATTGATTAATTTTAATAGGGAGGTCACGCCAGCTGCGGACCCATTTGTTAAACGTATCATACATTATGGTTTCACTGGTTGGACGTACCGCAAGTTTCTCTTCAAGCGGCGTATCCCCACCCTGAGTGACCCATGCCACCTCGGGAGTAAAACCAGCAAAATGCTCAGCTTCCTTTTTGAGGAATGCTTCAGGGATAAACATTGGAAAATAAACGTTGCGCACTCCAGTGGACTTGATTTTTTTGTTTAGAATTTCCTGGATTTTTTCCCAAACAGCGTAAGCATCTGGGCGGATAATCATGCAACCTTTGACGGGCGCGTAATCTGCAAGTTCAGCTTTCTGCACTACTTGGACATACCATTCTGAGAAGTCTTGGTTTTTCTTTACGGTGATTCCAGTGTCGGACATAACTTTCTCTCGTTTGGAGTTCTACGCTTGCAGAATATAAAACTGTTTTATGAAAAAAAGTAATTTGCGATATCACTGTTAAGTTACACAAAACCGTCAACGAAAGGGAAAAAATGAACATGAATAAAAATGAATCTCCACCGATTATTCAATGGAGTTAGGGTTAATCGTCTTGGAAAAACCAAATGTTGAGTTGCCTGAAGCGCTTTTGAGCGGTATACACACTTTCCGGTTTGCTTGCTCAATAAACTCGATCTTCACGTCTATACCGTATGTTTGCTTCATGTTCTTTTCAGTTATTACATCGTTGGCAGGTCCAATATCAATAAACGACTTATCCTTCATGACACCTACCTTAGTAGAAATCAAGAAAGCATGGTCAGGAAAATGAGAAGTCATAATTACAGAAAAGCCACTTTTAGCTAAGCTTTCAACCAAATTAAGAATTCTAAACTGATTCCCAAAATCCAAATGCGAAGTCGGCTCATCAAGAAGAATAATATCCGGTTCTTGCGCCAATACCTTCGCAAACATGACAAGCTGTCTCTCGCCTCCACTGATTTCGTTGTAGGGTCTCTTGGACATGTGCGAAATGCCGACTGCTTCTATAGCTTTTTCCGTTAATAATATGTCTCTCGCTTTTGGAGAAGAAAACGCGCCGATATACGGAGTACGACCCATTAAAACAAAATCAAAAATCGAGTAAGGGAAAATTGGTGTATGAAACTGAGGGATGTAACCAATCCTTTTCGCTATGTCGATTCGACTCATTGAGGAAATTGGTTTGCCATCGAGCATTATTGTGCCTTTTTCTAAATCGAACAAGTTGCCAAGGCAGCTCAGTAGGGTGGATTTGCCAGCGCCGTTTGGACCTAAAATGCAAAAGATGTCACCTTGTTTTAAGGTGAAAGATATGTCCATGAAAACGGGGTTACCTTTTTTGTAGGAAAAAGTAGCTTTATTTACTTCAAGATTCATGACCAACCAACCTTTTGACGTACTAGCAGATATGCGAATAGGGGTAGTCCAACGATTGCGGTTAGAATGCCTATTGGAATTTCGTATGGCGTGAGGGCTCTCGCAATGTCGTCCATAGCGATTAGAAAAGATATGCCTATCAGGATTGAGACGGGTAAGACCTTGCTATTGTTTGATCCAACCAACATTCGGGCGACATGGGGCACAAATAACCCAATCCATCCTACGAGCCCAGCTACGCTCACTGCAGATGCCGTTATGAGAGTGGCGAAAAATATGATGACGCCCTGATAAAGTTTGACGTTTACGCCTAAAGCTTTAGCCTCTGTATCTTCAAGTGAGAGAACGTTAACCCTCCATCTAAGCAGTAAAAGAACAATGATTCCAATTAGAATTGGCGGACCAAATTGGAACACATTTGCATAGGTGCCTGCGTTGGAGAAACTTCCCAAGAGCCAAAATACAATAGCAGTGAATGCTCCGTTGCTTGGAAGGCTTTGATTTGCGAGAAACTTTATCAGTGAAACTAGTGCAGAAAAAAAAGAGCCAACGATTATGCCTGATAAGACAAGTATTAGCGTTGATGATTTTCGGGTTAAACTATGAATGGCATAGGCCATTCCAACAGCCGCCATTCCAAAGACCAACGCAAGAATCTGAATCGATATTACATTAAGCTGGAAATATAGACCTATCGCAGCGCCAAAACCAGCCCCAGCCGATACACCAAGAATGTCGGAGGACACAAGCGGATTTTTTAGAGTGGCTTGGAAAGTTGCTCCAGAAATTGCCAAGGCACCACCTACTAAAGCCACCATGATCAAACGCGGCAGTCTAATTTGGAGAACGACTATTGACATTGTAGGGGACCAATCTTGTTGAATAGTAACTAATTTTGAAAGCAAAATTTTTATTACGGATTCGACGGGAACGTTGTATCTTCCTATGCCGAGGGATATTATAAAAATAAGTGCGGTGCAAATGATCAGAAGCGTGCTTACTAGCTTCCAACTAGAAAGCACTCGATGATTCTTTTCATTTGCCTCGGACGTGGGTCATCAACCTCCTTTCAATAGCTGAATCGAGGGTTTTATGTGGAAGGTGGAGTTGTGTTGTTCAATATCGCGTTTACCTGGTCGTCGGAAAGAGTGTATCCATAGAATGTCTGGTAGAAGTATTTTGTTTGGGCTGCCATGTCTATATTGCTAAATTGGCTAGGATATAATGTCTTAGCGACCCACTGAATGTTTAGTGCTTCTTCTACACTGTAGCGGCTCCAATCAAACACGCCCATCGGATTTACAATAACTTTTCCGTTGACTACAGCGCTTACTTGACTCCATTGAGGATTGCTAAGGATTGTGCTTTGTGTCGAAGTGGCTGTTGCTGACCCGATCAAGATAACTTGCGGATTCCATGCGAGCACTTGTTCGAGGGTCACTGTTACCCCGTTTCCGCTGACTGGTTCCGCTGCGTTTACTCCACCGCAGATGTTTATCCATGTATCTATAAGAGTGTTGTTTCCATCGACAACGAGGGGGTTGTTGTTTCCGACAATGTGAAGGATGGTGGGTTTTTGGCTATTTGGTATTTGTGACGTTACAGCGGTGATGTTATTGTAAACGCCATTGAAGTACGATATGTATGCGTTTGCTTTGGTTAATGCAGATGGTCCTAATATCCATCCGGTTTGTTGGACCGTATTAAGCATGTCGGGGAAATTTGCGAAGTACATTCTAACCACACATAAGCCGGCGTTTACCATGGTTTGGTATGCTGGGGTGGAACTAGCGCTCCATGACATGAAGACTATGTTTGGGTTATCTGCGAGTAGTTGCTCGATGTTCGGATTGCCCGATGTGTCGAATGGGTCTGACATTGTTGCCATAGGTGGGAGTATGATATTGAATAAGGTAATTGTCGTGTCGACGGGGGTAGTCGCTACGATTTTGCTCCCGGCACCGCACATGACGAGAATAGTGTTGTGGGCTGCCCATGAATCTGCTATTCGGTTTATTTGTGATGCAGCAGGTAATTGAACAAAGGTTCCGCTATAATCAATGATGGCTCTGCCGTAGGTAGCGTTTATCGTTGTTGACGCTGTCACGGTGATGGAATTTGTGCTTGGAGCGCTGGATAATGTGAACAAACAGTTTGGAACAACAGTGGAAACATTGGATTGGAAAACGAAGGAAACGAATGTTCCAGAAGCAACATCTAATGTGAAAGGCATGTTTGAATAACTTACATTACCTTCACTGGTCATTATTACAGTGCTGTTTGCAGAGTTATCTAAACCTGAGGCGGTGAAAGTGAGCGGAATGTTAGATGAAACTGTTGAGGTGGGTGAGGAAGTTGGCGTAGTAGTTGCAGTGGAAGCTGCGGTTGCAGCAGGCGTAGAAGTCGCGGAAAGTGTGGGAGCAGGCGTAGAGACTGCTGACGGGGTTGGGGTTACAACAGGTTTTGAGGCTGGGTTAACGGTGTTAGATAAATCAATGTACGCTGCTATTGAAATTACTAGGATAATGATTATTCCGATTGTTAAGTAAAGATATTTATTTTTCATTAATATTAAATCTCCGATATGTTTGGTCAATCATATCGGAACTTTAAAAACGTTGCGGCAATCAACCTAACAAAAGAAAGATGTTCAGAAATACTTGAATTTAAAGAAAAAATTCATCACGAAATTTCAGCGGTGGCTTAATTCATGGACATTAACCAAATTGATTGGAGCGAAATTTGGCGTAACGGCAAAATCTTTTTCGCTGGAAACGCTGACAAAGCCTCAAGTTGGGATCATGCAGCAGCCAGATGGAACAATGAGAACGCAGATGACTATGGCAAAAAAGTCATTCAAAGAATCAAAATTAAACCTGACTGGACAGTTTTAGATGTTGGTTGTGGACCGGGTCTATTGGCAATACCGATGGCAAAAAAAAGTAAACATCTCACTGCTCTGGATGTTTCTAGCGAAATGCTAAAGTATCTTAAGGAAAACGCTGAAAGAGAAAAAGTATCCAATATCAAAACCATAAATATAGCATTTGAAACTGCCAAAATCGGCAAAGATGTAGAGAGACATGACATAGTTGTTGTTTCCCGTTCAATGGGATGGGAACATAACTTAGAGCAGTTCCTAAGAGGCATGAATGACGCAGCAAAAAAACGCGCATATGTAGTTTGGGGAGCAAGTGACAGACATTTTGACATAGGCCTATACAATGCAATAGGAAGGCCCTACGGGGAAACTCGAACATACATTGTAATCTATAATTTGCTCTACCAAATGGGGATCCGGGCCAACATCGAAATATTCCAAACCAAACCGACAGCCATCACTTACAACAGCGTTGACGAGGCACAATCTGAACTGAGCAAGAGATTCCAAAGAAGAAACAGAAATGAAGAACTAACCCCCGAAGAAAAAAACGAGTTGGAAAAATACCTCAAAAAAACACTAGCAAAAAGTAAAGAAGGAAACTACAGATTTAACAACGAAAAACCAACCCTGCATGCACTTATATGGTGGGATAAGAGGCTTAGTTAATCGGTCAGCCCTTGCTTTAGAGACCTGTTAATTTTCAAGGAATGCAAATCATAGCGGGAGCAACTACAGAAAATGGGATAGATCTGATTATCTATTGTGTTTTTTGGGGTAGTCTTTGCATTCGTAGATTCGCAGTTGCCTCTGAGGTTCAATACGACAGCGTTTGCGTGCATTTTTGCGTCTTATCAGTGGGGCAAGTTGAAAGAAAGGGCATTTGGAGCAAAGTGTACTCGTGCGTGGTCCTCCGCTTACCTTGTCATCATTCTTCTAAATAACGGAACCGCAATTGCAATCATGACCACACCAAACACTATGAGGATTATTAGATCTGTAGATATGTCGCTTACTCCGGCGCCTAGTACCATAACTTTACGCATAGCATCAGCAGCATACGTTAACGGCAGGAATTTTGCTATGTCTTGCATATACCAAGGCATCTGCTGTAGTGGGAACATAACCCCGCTGAGGAACATCATTGGAAACATCAATGTCATCATCATCATCTGTGCTGTCTCCTGATCCTTTGCTAGAGACGTCAAAACGATGCCTAAGCCGACGAATGAGAATACGCCTAGCAATAGCAAAGCTACCACAAGGAACATGCTTCCATGGATCACAACGCCGAATAGCCCTAGAGCCAAAGCCATCACTATTACGCCTTGGATTAACCCACGACCCGTCTGGCCTAAAGCTTTTCCCAAGATGATAGATAACCGGTTAATTGGAGCAACCATCATGCCATCCATTGTACCGACTTCTCTCTCTTGAGATATCGCAACAGGCAACCCAGTCATAACGCTCATCATAACTGTCAACATGACCATTCCAGGCGCAATAAAACTAAAGTAACTTGAAGATGGAGCGGACGGAACAGTATAAGGTTGAATTACGGCAAGAGAATTATTCACAGTCACTATTGAAGAAAGATTTTCAACTTTCTGCTGTGCTAGCTGAGTGCCCAAAATGCTAATTTCTTGACCCACAGCGCCCTGCAATTCTGCCGATACTGTTGGGTTAGACTGGTCAGTTATAACAATCAGCGTTCCCTGTTCTCCATTAATAATGCTTGCGGAGAAATTGCTAGGTATGATTACGGCGCCGTCTATTGTGCCCTTCTGAATCTCGCTTGTAACGTCTGCTACGCTTAAATTGTGGGAAAGATTCAGCATGTGCGTCTGATTGTTCAGCATTTCAAAGCCTGTGATGAAGGTTTGACTTGGAAGTGTGATGTTGTTAAAGCCTGAATCTTCATTCACCAAACCGAAAGGCATGTTGTTTGGTGTGATATTGCCGGATGGATAGATAAAGCCGATCATAACCATCATAAACAGCGGCATCACTATGAGCAAAACTAAACCTAGTCGGTTTCTAAATAGTTCAGTCAGGTCTTTCCAAGCGATTCGGGTAGTATGTGAAAGTAAAGATTTTGCAGTCATGTTTATCACCTAATCCTACCTTGCGCTTGTTGACCAAAGCGCTTATGTTCCATAGGGATTTTCTCGGTTGCGCTGTCTCTTACTTGGTGGCCTGTTATGTGGAGAAATACGTCTTCAAGAGTTGGTTGCAGGTTCTCCATAGAGCTTATCTTCCCGTTTTTAGATCGTATCGCATCTATTACATTATCAAATGCTTCTTGTCCATGGACCAAAATTTTGAGGTGCCCATCATCTTCCTGAGTGACTGAATCCGCACAATTCAGATTCCTAATAGTTTCAATCAAGTCTGAATTAAGATTTGCAATTCCCAACTTCAATATCGTGGTATCAGCTCCTGAAATAGTCTTTTTTAAATTGGATGAAGTGTCAAGTGCAACAATTTTTCCATGGTCAACGATGGCTATGCGGTCGCACATCAAATCAGCATCAACCATCATGTGCGTAGTTATGATAACGGTGGTTCCACTTTCTTTGTTAAGCTTCTTTACGAATTCGCGAATTTCCACTGATGACTGTGGATCCAACCCCAACGTGGGCTCATCTAAATACAGAACTTGAGGAGTATTAAGCAACGCACGCACTACGTTCATTCTCTGGCGCATGCCAGTTGAGAATGTGCCGACCTGAGCATTCTTAAAGTTAGTAAGTTGAACCAAATCTAACAGTTCGTCGATTCGCTTCTTTAGCTGGTCATGTGGGATATCAAAGAGGTTGCCGAAAAACCAAAGGTTCTCTCTGGCGGTTAAGCGGTTGTACATTATCATTTTTTCTGAGACAATACCGATTAACTTGCGGACTTGAGTGTCGTGTTTAACTACATCGTAGCCGCCGATGATAGCTGTTCCGCTTGTAGGCTTAGACAACGTGGAAAGCATGCGCAGGGTTGTGCTTTTGCCTGCTCCGTTGGGGCCTAGAAGACCGAAGATTTCTCCTTTTTTAACGTCAAAGGAGATGTTGTCTACGGCTTTGAATTTGCCGAATATTTTTGTGAGGTTCTTGATTTCGATTATTGAGTCAGCTGCCATCTATGACCACTACTTGGTGATATTATTCAGTGCAATATATTGCGGTAAAATATAAGTATTACCCAATTACAATATAGAGCGGAACATCAATGGCCACTGAAAAAGAAGAAAAGACAACAGAAAGTTGGCTCAAAGAAGCGCAGAAAGGATACATCCGTATCGGAGTCTTAATTCTTCTAAATAAGAAACCCTCTCACGGTTATGAACTCATGAAAGAAATCAATAACCGAACAAAGGGTTTCTGGCAGCCCACCCCGGGAGGAGTGTACCCAATCCTGAGAGACCTAGAAAAATCAGAGTACATTAATGGCCGTTGGGAAACTCAGAAAAACCGCAAATTAAAAGTTTACAAACTTACCAAATCAGGCGAGATCATTCTCAGGCGAGCTATCGAAAAACAGTCTGAAATCCTAAATAACATCGGCAGCTTGTTTCGCGAATTTGCAAGTGCCGTTCTTAATGTAGAACCTGCCAAGGCAGCGATGCCTGAAATGCCTTCACCTTTTACGCCGTTTCTTGCCGAGAGGTCGGACAGCAAGGAAAACCTCAAAGACTTAGAGCATCAGCGAAAACACGTCCATGAATCAATGAGAGGAATGCAGGAGCAACTTAAACAAATCGATCAAAGAATTAGGGAAATCAAGAAACAATTAGAGCCTGATCCCACTAAGACGCAAGAATAATGCTTTGGTGGGCCGCCTGAGGGTTTACCGCGTAAAGAATTAAATGGATGTTTGAATATTTGCTAATGAGAAGTGAAGCAAATGTTCCGCGTTAGAGTAAACAAAATTGAGTCAACCCGCGATGTAGACGGCAACCTTGGAAAGAGAATCGAGCTTCTTGAAGAGCGGGAAGTCAACCCATACATAGTTAGGCCTCAATCTGACGAAGCCAAAATGGCGCAGGACATTATGCAAGCACTCCAACAGCAAATGCCGTTTCTGCCCCAGAAAACCCAGCTTACCACGCCTAAAATAATTCTGTTCCTCACCGAGCAGGAGTACGATAGTTTAGGCATAGTCTTTGATGTTAATCAGGTCTATGAAGTAGTATTGGAAAACCAAGTGATCCGTTTCAGGAAAGTTTAAGGATTTCGCCTCTCATCCGAGCTAACGCGGAGTGCTTAGGATGAAAAGACAAAACAAACATCATATTTTTCAACGCTAAGCATATCCCCTGTAAATCGGACATTTTTCCTTCATCACAGTAAAGCGGTATAGGTTCCTCATCGGTTCTTTCTTCATAATAAATGTAGATTGGAGAGTCAGCACCGTTTAGCTTAACCATCTCAAAATTCAGATTCAAGCGTTTAGCGGTTGCTTGGGCGGCATCTCTAACTGATTCTAGTCTTTTGCGGTTGGGAAGACTATTTGAGGCATAAACCATTAGTTTTCCACAGTTTTCCTTGAACATTGTACAAATCACCAAGAGAATGGTTGGGAACAAAATGCTTTTAAAACAGCCTTGAAACTGTTGCGGCAGGCAGGGGAGGGGTGAGTGAAAGTGAAGGCTAAGACTGTTGCTGTCCAAAGGCAACCACAATCGCTTATTACCTTAAGCAAATGCTACTTCCATCAAAGAAGGCAGCAAATATGCACACCCAAGAGCATGAGCATTGGCAGATGCCGGATTGGTGGATTCGGGATAGACGCCCAGCAGACGACGAGACTTATTTTTAGAATATGTGCAGGTGCATCTTTCAGGCAGGTTTAAACTGGCAGGTCATAGACAAAAAATGGCCAACCACAAAGAAGGCGTTTGCAAACTTTAACATCAAAAAAGTCGCCTGCTTCACAGACGACGATGTACAACGCTTATTGCGAGATGCGGGCATCGTTAGGAACAAAAACAAAATCTATGCTATCATCTATAATGCCCAGGGTTTTGAAGCAATAGAAAAACAGTTCGGTTCCTTCCAAGCCTACTTAGACAGCCTTGACAAATCAGACAACTACGCTGGCACCGTGAAGGATTTAACTAATAAATTCAAACATGTCGGGCCCGCCACAGCAACGCTTTTCCTCTACACAGTGGGCGAAAACATAAAGGCGTGGGAATAAACCGCCGTTTCTGTTTCTAAAAAGTTTTAAGTCGGTCTTAGGCAAATCTCACCTGAGACGCAAATGGAAAAAACAAGAGCGCATGTTTTTGTAATAGGCAGAGTTCAAGGCGTTTTTTTTTAGGCAAAAAACTAAAGACCAAGCTGAGAGCCAAGGCGTAACGGGGTGGGTTAAAAATTTGGATGACGGCAGAGTTGAAGCGGTTTTTGAAGGCGACGAAAATGCCGTTAAAATGCTTATTGAATTCTGCAAGAATGGTCCACGAGGGGCCCAAGTTGTAAATGCGATTGTGGACTGGCAGAGTTTCAAGGGAGAATTCAAAGACTTCAAGATAGCGTCCTGAAGCTATTTTTAAATTTGATGGTTCGCCTATCATCGGAGGAGGCATCATATTCATGAAGGTACTTGCCTTAGTTGGAAGCCCAAGAAAAGAAAGTAACACCGACCTGCTTGTTAGCGCAATCTTAGAGGGTGCGCGTAAAAGCAATTACAAGACAGAAAAAATTTATCTCTATGACGTTAATATCGCGCCCTGTGTTGATTGCAAGAAATGTAAAAAAGGCAATTACCAATGCGGCCTCCTTGACGACATGCAGACAATTTACCCAAAACTACAAGAGGTCGATACGATAGTTTTTGGAACCCCACTTTACTGGTATGGACCGACCGGGAAAATGAAGCTTCTCATCGACAGGCTAAGCCCCTTAATAGCATCAAATGGTCTGAAAGGCAAGAAAGCGGTTCTGGTGGGTCCCTCGGAGGAAGGAGCTGACGCATGCAGCTTTATCGTTGGCATGTTCAACTCTTCTTTTGATTACTTGGGCGTTCATTTGGTTGGAAAATTGTTACCCAAAGCCTCGGAAAAGGCAGAAGTAAAAGCGCAACCAGAGACTCTCAGAGAAGCCTTTGCTATAGGGCAGGGCCTAAAATAGGTTACAAATCATGCCTTCTGTTTAGGCACCCTAAAATGCGAATCCTTCCCAGCGCTAATGTATTCTCCACCCATTCCACGCACTGCAGATGCAATTTTTGCGAAATTTTCCGAGCCTAAGAACTGTTTGGGCTTGATTATTATGTAGTCGCCTTTTTCTTCGAAGCTTAAGCGGGCTTCAAGCTCCTCTGGAAATGACATGCGGATATCGTCAACCGACCTCTGTTTTGAGCCAGTTTCATGTGGCACTGGCGGCGCAGTTGCCGCTTGAGTAGGTACTGGCGGCGGCTGGGAAACTGGGGTTCCAGCAAGAGCCTTCAATTGGGCGGAAACCGAATGAAGTTCTTGTGAGGTTTTGTTTAAGATCGCGGCAAGTTCATCAACTTTCGCCGTTAACTGGTTAAGCTTTTCCTTGTCAGTGCTCATCCCAAAGCCCTCTCAAACTCCTAAATAACCCAAGAAGCTTATTAATTGTTTGCAAACCTGCAGTAAATGCCGTTTTGGAGAAGAAAAATGCATGATTGAAATTGACGGGAGCCAAAAAAGCGGAAGCGGCACAATACTTCGCTTCTCAGTAGCCTTGGCAGCTATAATGCAGCAGCCGCTTCACATCTTCAACATACGGCAGAATCGCCCTCAACCAGGGTTGAAGCATCAGCATTTAGAAGCAGTGCTAACCGTAGCGAAGCTTTGCAGGGCAAAAGTACAAGGGGCAACTTTGGGGTCAAGGGAACTCTGGTTTACGCCACGTCAAATAGTCGGAGGCAACATTGAAGCAGAGATTGAAACTGCGGGAAGTATTCCGATGCTGCTTTTGGCATCTTTGCCCGTGTGCTTGTTCGCGGACCAACCCGTGCGTTTGCACGTTGCCCATGGTGGCACAGACACTAGTCACGCGCCCACCCTTAACTACATGCGACTTGTGCTTTTGCCAGCGCTAAAGCAAATGGGCGTTGAAGCCGAAATTACCGTTGGAAAATACGGATATTATCCTAAAGGAGGGGGCGAAGCCACAATGACTGTTGAACCTAATCGCAAGCTTCAGCCGGTAACGTTAGAGAACTTTGGTAAAGTCAAAGCGGTTAAGGGTATTTCGGTCTGCACATTTCTAGCTGACCGTAAAGTTGCTGAGCGACAGGCAAAAGAAGCTCAAAACTGTCTCTCCCAAAGCGGTTACAGCAGCATAATTGATGTTGTAAACGACCAGTCAAACCCTTATCAGAAAGGAAGCTCAATTGTGTTATGGGCGGAAACCGACAAAGGCGTAATTTTAGGTGCTGACGCGATTGGGCAACTTCGTAAAACGGCAGAGGCTGTCGGAAGAGAAGGAGCAGAGAAACTGATTTCAGAACTGACTGCACAACCCACAGTTGACATTTATCTCGCCGACATGTTGATTCTCTTTATGGCGCTTGCTGAGGGGAAATCAGCATTTCTATGCCGGACTATCTCTGAACATATCGAATCTAACATTTGGCTAATCGAAAAAATGTTAAACATCCAATTCAGCATCCAAAAAGTTAACAACCTCTACCGAATAGAAAAAAGCAGCTGAACCACATGCCTAAACCAGCCCTCAGTATAAAAACGCCAAAAAAACAAGGTGAAAGAACCATAGCGTTGGCCGCTCAGCTGGGGCTTTTCGATAAGTCGCTGGAGATTGGGCGTGAAGATTGTTACCTTTATGTGCCTCTAGCAAGGCAACCTGACGAGACTGAGCTGGCAGTTTTGAAGCGTGAAATGGTAGAAACCCAGTTGGAGAGCCGAGATTTTGTTGAAAAACAGCCTTCAGCGAAAACTCTAAGTCAAATTCTTGAAAACAAGCTGCCGCCACATTTGCTGGATAGCCTGCCGCAAGCCCTTGATGTCATCGGGGACATAGCCATTATAGAAATCCCAGCAGAACTCAAACCGCACGAGAAGCTAATCGGAGACGCAATACTGCAAACCCATCGCAACATCAAAACGGTACTAGCGAAAGCTGGCGCGGTAAGCGGAACCTATCGGGTACGCGAGCTCGCTTTTCTGGCTGGCGAAAAGAAAACAAGAACGGTTCACAAAGAGTTCGGCTGCCAATACTTTGTTGACGTGGCTAAGGCGTATTTTTCGCCTAGGCTTTCCCATGAGCACATGCGTGTGGCATCGCTTGTGGAGCCTGGCGAAGTTGTATCCGACTTGTTCGCGGGGGTCGGGCCCTTTTCTGTTCTTATCGGCAAAATACAGCCTAATGCTAAAGTTTACGCCGTAGACATTAACCCTGATGCGGTTGAACTACTCAAAACAAACGTTAGAGTCAATAGGGTTGACGGAAGAGTCTTCCCGATTCTGGGCGATGCCAGAGAACTTGCCGCAACCAAACTCAGTGGGACTGCGGACAGAATTATCATGAATTTACCTGAAACCGCAATTGACTTTGTTGACGCCGCTTGCCAAGCAGTTAAACCTCAAGGGGGAATTATCCATTTTTATGGTTTTGTCCGCCAGCCTGACTCTGCGGAAAATCTCAAACACCGCTTCACCCAAGCGGTTGAATTAAATGGCAGAAAAGTTAGAGAGTTCCCCTTTGTTAGAAACGTTCGAGAAACTGCGCCCTTCGAATCACAAATCGTTCTTGACGCCAAAATCGTTTAGCTGTAAGCGATCAGTTCTACAATAATTTTTTGTTTTGGGTTTCTAAGTTTTTCAACCAGTGCTCGAGGCAGGTCGGCTGAGGATGTGTCAGCGCCGATTGCCAAGGTCCGATCCGAAATGTAATCGCTCTTTCTGATAACTAAATCTCTTGGGTGTGTTAAAATCAGCTTGTGGGAGCCTTCGGCGTTGATTTGCGCTTTTAAGCCGTCTGCCTCGATGTTTACGGTTAATTTGGCATTGGGTTTTCTGAGTGCTTCTTTGAAAGTTGAGTTCAGGTTTAGAGCTGCCTTGTCCGCAGCAACGGCAACTATGCAGTCACCAGTTTTAGAGAGATGCTGATCTTTTGTGAACATCAACGTTGAGGGGTGAATAGCTAAGATGTTCTCGTGCCCAAAAGCCAGAATGGTTTCGCGGGTTTCTTTCGCTTTCAATTACTCATTAACCTCAATGGAGTCAACTTTGCCGTCGCCGTCCAAGTCGAATCCGTGAATGACAACTGCAAATGTGTCTTGACCGGTGTACTTTTCAAGGGTTTTTTTCCAAAAGTTGGTAAGGGCTATGACACAGGCTTTGGTGCCGACTGCTTTGTTTCCCGCTAAAACCACAATGCGTTTGCTTGGATCCCAAGGGTTGATGATTTTGGCGACTAACCCAGAAACATCCGAAGTGTAAACCTGTAAGGTTTTTTTTGATGATAAACCCCCAAGCAAAAAGCCCTGCTCAGACGACTGCATAATGAATTTGATGGGCAAATACTCGTTTACTTCCTGGGTTAGCAGGTTAGTACCTGGGCCACCAACGAGGATTAAGTTGTTTTTTTCTTCCTTCTCTGCTTTCACGTCTACGTCAAGTTTCACCACGAACTCTGTTGGCATTCTGGCTAGTTGACCCAGAAAAAGAGCCAGATGAGCTGCGTAGTGTCCGTCTCGGGCACTGGTTTTGAATGGACCATGTGGCAGTGGACTGCCAACCACTATTTTTCCGTCAAAGACGCCGTTGCTAATGAATTCTTTGAAGAAATCCTGTAGTTGCTTGTCTGCGGTCAAGGTGCAGAGGTTCTGGATTGGGGTGTAGCCGTGGGGGAATTCGATGCCAAACGCTGGGGAAACTGTGCGATAATATTTTGCAATTGCACCTTTCTTCGCTTCTTGCCGTACCACGGTTATGGCGCCTGCTTTAGAGAGTTTTGTTATGTGATAATAGACTTTTTGCCCGGGCATGCCCAGTTGGCGCGCAATTTCCAAGGGGTACATTTCTTTTTTTGAGAGGAGCGTCAGGATTTTCCAGCTCAAAGGACCCACTATCATTTTTAGTTTTTGTTGATCATCGACAATGGCAATCTCTTTTATTTCTTGTGTAGTGCCGTTGTCTTGGAGGAGAAGTTTTTTCTGCATTAAATATTCGCTTAAAAACAGTAACATGCTTGTACTATAAAAAAATTATTTATAATGGTTGAAAAAAGTTTAGGTAAAACTGCGATTTGCAACTGTGATTGCATGGCAATGGTTCAAAAACCACTCAAACAAATCTTTGAGCGGTGAAAGCCAAATGTTAAAAATCTTATTAAGTGCGCGATAGGTTCCCTTTGACATAGTACAATGCATTAACGAGGCATCGATATGTGTGGAATATTTGGCTGTGTCCTAAAAGAAGGAAACGCCGCACCCCTTATACATTCTTCACTCAAGCGGCTTGAATACAGAGGCTACGACTCAGTAGGAATAGCAACGATCTCTGAGGGAAAAATCTTTGTTAAAAAAGACATGGGAAAAATCGATGAAGTCGACAGAATTGTAGACCTTGACGATATGCCAGGAAGCATCGGCATTGGTCACACTCGATGGGCAACCCATGGCGCACCCCTCAAAGTTAACTCTCACCCCCATGGTGATTGCAAAGGTGAGATTATGGTTGTACATAATGGAATCATCGAGAACTTCCTTGAACTTAGAGCGGAGCTCCAAAACCTCGAGCACACATTTGTGTCAAAAACAGACACAGAAGTAATCCCGCACCTCATCGAGCAAACGCTCAAAAACAACCCCAAGCTATCGCTTGTGGAAGCAATTCTAGAAACTCTCAAACGAGTCGAAGGATCCTACGCCCTTGCCGTAATATCTACAAGAGAACCAGATAAAATAATCTGTGCCAGAAACGAGAGCCCGCTGGTTTTAGGCATCGACAGCAACGGAGTGTATTGCGCTTCCGACATACCAGCGTTTCTCCCTATAACTAATAAAGCTGTTATGATAAACAACGGTGAACTTGTCATTCTGTCAGCAAAAGGCTACGAGATAAAGAAAATTTGCGATTCAAGCCCCGTTGTCCGCGAGCCTATAACAATTGAGTGGAGCCCTGAAATGGCAGTTAAGCAAGGGTATCCACACTTCATGATAAAAGAAATCCATGAACAACCTGAAACAATACGCAACACGCTGCGAATGCAAGATCACTACTTGGATTTGCTTTCAACTTTTCTAGATCGGGCAAACGAGGTTTTTCTTGTTGCCTGCGGAACAAGTTACCACGCATGTTTAGCGGCTTCGTATATGTTCTCTAAACTTGCGTTTCTACCAACCTACCCCGTGTACGCCTCCGAATTCGTCGAGCAACATGGCAAATCAGTGAGCATTGACAGCACCATCTTAGCTGTCAGCCAATCAGGAGAAACAGCAGACACCATTGGCTCCGTTACTTGCGCCCAGCAGCGAGCCGCAACAATCCTTAGCCTAACCAACGTAATCGGATCAAGCTTAACCCGAGTCAGCCGAGTATACATCGGTACTCAAGCAGGCCCAGAAATTGGGGTTGCAGCAACCAAAACCTTCACTTCACAGCTATCAGTTTTAGCGCAGTTAGCTTTGCGACTTGCTAAGAAACGCGGCAAGGTTTCCCAAGATGAGATTGATTGCTTAGAGGAGCAGCTTGCGCGGTTGCCAAACACTGTTGAAACCATTGTTAACACTCAGGAGCAAAAAATCAAGGAGATTGCGAAGAAATACAAGGATGCAAAAGTGTTCTTTTTCTTAGGCAGAGGAATCAGCACAGCCACCGCTTTTGAAGGCAGACTTAAACTAATGGAAATCGCCTATATTCCAGCCATTGCGTTTCCAGCGGGTGAAAGCAAACATGGCCCAATAAGCCTCATCGAAGACGGCTTCCCAGTTGTTTTCATCTGCCCAAGAGATGAAACACACAGAACAGTGATTGGCAACATCATGGAGATGAAAGCGCGAGGCGCCCACATAATCGCTGTTATCGAGGAAGGTGACGAAGACATCAAGTCGTTAGCAGACGACTACGTAGAAGTGCCAAAAGGCATTCCAGGCGTTTTGTCCCCGATTCCTTTTGTCGTGCCGCTGCAGCTACTAGCATATTATACTGCGCTTGCAAAAGGCTGTAATCCTGACATGCCAAGAAACTTAGCAAAATGTGTTACTGTGAAGTAACTCTGATCTTTTCTTTTTGGTTCTAAGCAAATTTGCACTCTATTTTCAAATGCGTTTTTCGCTGTAAATACTAAAACGTTAGTCTCACTCTGAGGTGGGCTGGTTTGGATTCATCTTTTTGGCTATAGAAATTTTGTGCAAATAGTAGACCCCTATCCCTCATAGAAAGGCAGCCATGTCAATTTTACCTAATGAAACCCTATGTAAAATGTAGACCCCTATCCTCCTCTGAGTTCCGCTTTCGTAGGTTAAAGGGCGATGCTTTGAGTCCCTTTTTATCTATTGAAAGCCCATGTAAATAGTAGACCCCTATCCCTCCGCGTTACCAGATGTATATCCAAAAATGGCGATGCTTAGTAACTAGACCTCTCCCTTCTATCCCTTTTCCTATGCTTGCTTGACTGGTTTTACAAGTGTATTTGAAAATTTTGTCAATAAAAGAGTACGCTATGGAGTTCTCAGACGCTGACTCAAGCTCCAGTCGCTTGATGGACAAACAGCCAAGCATAGTATAGTATTTTATGGCATGGCTGGAAAATGTTACAGATTTTGACAATTATAAGAAAAGAAGGTTAAGCCATAAGACAAGTTAGCTTTGGAGCCTTATGCTCGCAAGGGCTCGAATCCCTTCTTCGGCGCCACTTTACTCGTGACTTTTTAGAAACATATTTTTCTTTATTCTCACCAGATGGAATCTCGCCAACAAGCTCGCAGACGCTTACTCATATTCTTTTCACCGGCAAGAAAAGTTTAAGCAACTTTACCCGAACCATTTCTCCAGTGTAATCTTGCTCTTTTGATTTTTGCTTCCCTGAAGCATTCGATCAAGGGATTTTCTTATGCGGTCTTCTAAAAACTCTTTTTGGCGGCACATCAAATCCACCACTCCTTCAACGTCTGGCTCCTTCCAATCCAAATGGTAGTTGTCTGTAACTTCAGGGTGCAGAAAAACCTGGCGGATGCAGTTGGGCTCAACTGGGAAGGTGGCGTTTTTTATGTTTGGAAGAGCGGCTTCTAGTGTGCCATACTGTTTGATTAGTTTGAGAGCGGTTTTTGGACCAAGCCCTTTGATGCCGTCTGGGTTAAAGTCTGTACCGATTAAGATGCCGACATCGATTAGCTGCTCGTAAGTTAAACCCGTTTCAGCCAAGGTCTTGGATAGTTCCATGACTTCAGGCACAACCTCGATGTAAGCTTTGCCTCTTTTTCGTCTGCCAGAAATTGTAATGTTGCGGAGCATTCGCGGTGCCCCAAAAAGCAGGCTGTCATAGTCTTGGCTAGCGCAGTAGTCGGCATCTCCCTTTTTGGTCATATATGCTGCTTGGGCTTCTCCTTCACTGGGCGCTTGAACCCAAGGCAACCCCATAAGCTCCAGCAACTTGTGGCTGTCATCCTGCATGTAATCCTTCATGCTGGTTGCAGCTTGGGCAAACATGCGCATCTTATCAGTATCGCCTCTTGCCGCCGCCTTCTCATAACTGGCTATGGCTTGTACTTTGACTTGTCTACGACGCTCAACTTCTGCCGCCTTCAACGTTGGCGGGATGCCATCAAAAACATAAATTGGCTTAAGCCCCATTTCGACTAAGTTGCTTGTGCGGTAGAATAAGCCGCTTAGGTGGCTGGTGATGTGACCTGTGCTGTCTTTGAGTGGTGTACCGTCAGGTTGGCGGATAATTGACAGGAACTGGTAGATGGCGTTGTAAGCATCGATTGCTATGATTTTGCCGCTTAAGTCTTCCAGTTTAACTGGGGTTTTTGGAACAAGGTCCTTGAAATCCACACCCAAAGCATACCACACGGAAGTATAGGCAAAAAACTCTTAATAAAGTTACGAATCGATTAAGTTATCAACTGCGTTTCAATATTGGCTGGCAAAAATGAGGAGAACTTAAGAAAACAGTTTACCTGAAAAAAAATTCGCAATAAATTTTAGTTTATAAAGGCTGAATACGGTAAAAGCAAATCTGCAAGTGCTGAGCACAGCAAATATAAGGAACCCTTACAATTTAAGACCGCAAGAGATGTAAATTATGACAGAAAGAGCATTCACCTTGGTTACCTGCACAAGCTGCGGTAAACCTATTCCGCCAGGCAGCGAATCAACAAAGTTCCTCTGCCCAAACTGCGGAGAAATCCAGATAAAACGCGACGGCAAATGCCGCAAATTCGGCCGCCTCTACAAATGCCCAAAATGCGGTTTCACTGGACCATAAAAGGCGAAGCACAATGGGCGCTATCCTGGTAGTCTACAAAGTTTTCCCCGAAGACATAGTTCAAAACTTTGACGCACTCAAAGCTAAAATCACAGGCGCCCTTCCGCAATCCAGCACAATCGAGGGATGGGGCGAGGAAGATATCGCCTTTGGACTCAAAGCTTTACTTGTTCAAGTTCGCTTTCCAGAGGATAAAATGGGTCTTGTTGAAGAGTTTGAAAGCGCACTAGCCAAAATTCCGGGCGTAAGCCAAGCCGAAGCCTTCAACATTCGGCGAACAAGCCGCGACTAACGCGGTTTCTTACACAAAAAAACCTCAATCTTCCCCTTTACGGGCACCTGAAAGTTTTAAACGTTACACTTTAAAGTTTATATAGTTATAAGGATTAATTTCAACCAATACCTTAGCACAGCAGGATTATATTTGGAGGATTCTAATTTGAGCGAAGCACAATTACGTGTCGGAGATGCCCGACAAAGAGACGTGGGCAGAGGCATAGCCCGCATTGACCAAAAAACCATGCAGAAACTGGGTATAAGTGCTGGTGACGTAATAGAAATCATAAACAAGCGCACAACATCAGCAATAGCTTGGCCAGCTTACAGTGAAGACCAAAACCGCGACATAATTCGGATCGACGGCTTCACACGCAAAAACAGCGGCGTTGCCATAAACGAATATGTTGTCGTTAGACCAGCAAAAGTTAAAACAGCGTTGAGCCTAACGCTTGCACCAGTTGACATGCGTCTAAACGTAGACGAGGATTTCACTAACTTTGTTAAAAACCGCCTTATGGAACGCACCCTCGTTGAAGGCGACACCACTCTAGTTATGATGTTGGGACATGCCATACCCTTCGCTGTGTCAAAAACGCGTCCACACGGCATCATCAAAGTAACAACCGAAACACGCTTAACAATTCTAAACGAGCCAGCCCCCGAAGGCAAAGGCTTACCGAGAACCACATATGAAGACATCGGCGGCTTGCGTGAAGAAATCCAGCGTGTTCGAGAAATGGTTGAGTTGCCGCTTCGGCACCCCGAATTGTTCCAGCGATTGGGAATTGAGCCGCCTAAAGGTGTTCTGCTTCATGGACCACCAGGATGCGGCAAAACGCTCCTTGCGAGAGCAGTCGCCAACGAGTCAGAAGCCAACTTCTACTCTATTAACGGACCAGAAATTATGAGCAAATTCTACGGCGAATCCGAAGCACGATTACGCGAAATCTTCCAGCAGGCTCAGCAAAACGCTCCAAGTATAATCTTTGTTGATGAGCTTGACGCTATCGCGCCTAAACGTGAAGAAGTCACAGGCGAAGTCGAAAGACGCGTCGTCGCACAGTTACTTGCACTTATGGATGGGCTATCTGGAAGAGGAAACGTGATAGTTATCGGCGCAACTAACCGACCAGGTGCACTTGACCCTGCCCTTCGCAGACCAGGAAGATTCGACCGCGAAATAGAAATTGGGGTTCCAGATAAGAAAGGACGCTACGAAGTAATCCAAATTCACACAAGAGGCATGCCATTAGCAGAAGACGTTGACCTCAAAAAACTCAGCGACATGACACACGGCTACACAGGCGCAGACTTGTCCGCACTTGGCAGAGAAACAGCCATGAAAGCCCTCCGCAGATACCTACCGCAAATTAACCTTGAAGAAGAACGCATTCCTCCAGCTGTACTGGAGAAGATGGAGGTTAAAATGGACGATTTCCTTGGAGCCTTCAAAGAAGTCACACCAACGGCAATGCGTGAAGTCTACATTGAAGTCTCCACAGTCCACTGGGATGACATCGGCGGACTAGATGGGGTAAAAGAGCACCTCAAAGAATCAGTCGAGTGGCCCATCAAGAACCCCGAAATGTTCACCCGACTTGGAATCAGAGCACCAAAAGGCATATTGCTATATGGACCACCAGGATGCGGCAAAACATTGCTTGCCCGTGCAGTTGCAACTGAGAGCGAAGCAAACTTCATTTCGATCAAAGGACCAGAAGTCTTCTCAAAATGGGTCGGAGAATCAGAAAAAGCCATCCGAGAAGTATTCCGAAAAGCAAGAATGGCAGCACCCGCAGTCATTTTCCTAGACGAAATTGACTCCTTAACACCTCGCCGCGGCATGGGCATGAGTGACAGCGGCGTTTCGGAACGCGTAATAAGCCAACTGCTAACAGAAATGGACGGCATAACAACACTGCAAGACATCGTTGTTGTCGCTGCAACCAACCGACCTGACATGGTGGACTCTGCTGTTCTGCGCCCAGGAAGATTCGACCGATTAATCTACGTCCCTGAGCCTGACGAAAAGAGCAGATTACAAGTGTTCAAAATCTACACTAAAGGTATGCCCATAAGCAAAGACGTAGACTTGAACCAGCTTACAACGATAACTAAATATTACAGCGGTGCCGACATAGAATCCCTCTGCCGAGAAGCGGCAATGCATGCACTCAGACGCGACGTAAATTGCCAAGAAATCACAATGAAGGATTTCCTTGACGCATCGAAAGAAATGGGTCCATCAATATCTCCCGACATGGAAAAGTGGTACAAGAGCTTCATGCAGCAAATCCGACAAGTACAAAAACCAGCAACACCTGTTGCCTAGGAAGGAAACGCATGCCACAGATAAAAACTTGGAAAACACGTCCAGACTACTTTGTAATGCTGGAAATCCTCAAAAAGAAAGGCGACTTGACAGACGACGAGCTATTCTCGCAGCTTAAAGGTGAGTTTGAGGATTTAGGATTCAAAGACTTCAATGAACTGCTATTGAAGCTTGAGGTAAGCGGCAAAATCCGAACTTCCTCAATGGCACGCGGTAAACGTCGAATCGAACTAGTCCAATAAACTTTTTTTTCTTTTTCAGCAATATTGTAGTGCTATAGCCATTTTTCTTTATATATAGAAACCCCTATTCAATCGCTTCCCTTATCTGTAGTTTTTTGCGATTAAATAGACTGCCTTATAAAATTTGGAGAGTGGCTTAAAATGTTCACAAAACAGCATTTTATAGCCTTAGCCAAATTGATTAAGGAAAGCGATGCAACCACAAAATATCAGATAGCGCAAGACTTAGCAAAACTGTTTCAAGAAGATAATAACAGATTCAGCGTTAGCAAATTCTATAAAGCATGTGGTCTAACTATTGGAGAGTCTTAAGCATGACTAACAGAGACGTTAACGCTAATATCGAAAATGACCAATATGTTCAGCAATGGCTAACGGGTTTAAGTGACAGAACAAAAAGCAATTACCTAATACAATTCAAAGCATGGAATACTTTTGTTTGCATGACCCCGACAGAACAGATTAAGAAACGCATTGAAGACCTAACTTCTAAAGACTTAGCAGAAAGACACTTTTTTGAAACTAAGTTTAGAGAGTATAAACGGCAAATGGAAGATAACGGCAAACAATCCGCAATTAGCATTAAAACCGCACTTATTCCAACAGCTTCATTTTTTAGCCGTGTCATAGGAAAATTAGACCTTAAGCGCGGTGACTGGAATTCAAGCCTTGAAACCCGAATTAAAAACAAACTTAGCCTAAAGTTAGATGATGTAAAAGCGATGTACGCACACGGGTCATTAAGGGATAGATGCTTATTATTGGGCTTAAGTCAGTCGGGTTTTAGCGAAGTTGACATAAGCGAATTTCACATTGAAGACATGAAAGGATTTTATGAACATCCAATAAGCACTCATTACTTCATTGAGAAGTGCAGAGAAAAAACTGGTGAAACTCAAGCCACGTGCTTAAGTTTTGAAGCAATGCATGACTTGCGCGACATGTTAGCCGAGAGAGGAAACCCGAAAGAAGGTTATCTATTTGTTAGCCAAACTAAAGGAAAAGAACAAGGCGAAGGCATAGAGACAAGACGCATTAATGAAGCTATGCAAGCGTTGGCGGAGAAGGCATTCGGAAAAGATTCAGAGAAAGCGAAAAATTTCAAGACGAAAATGCTAAGAAGCCTTTACAATAGCGCATTATTGAGAGCCGACATTAAAAGCGAAGTTAAAGACATAATGATGGGTCACATGAGGTTAGGTGCAAGGGGTCATTATGGCTATGATGAACAAACAATCTTAGAAGCCTATCAGAAAGCCTTCGAATTCATGAGTATTAACGGAATGCAATCGCGCGAAGACCTTTCTAAAATCAAGGCAGATTTAAACGCTTTAATCGGCGCGCAACAAGTGCAGATTGAACAGCAAAAGCAAGAAGCAGAAGCACGGAAAAAGGAAAATGAAGCCATGAAGGAAAGGGTGAACAAATTAGAAGACTTCATACGGAATAACACAACTACAAACCCAGATAGCATAAAGAAAATGATTTTTGAAGCAATGACAGAATACGAGAGAAAAAAACCAGAAAAGAAAAAAGTATGGGATTGATTAGCCTCTTTCCCTTTTTAGTCTCGTTTTCTACTTTTTTAAGTGAAATCGACCTTTACCCTTTTTTTAGCTAATATCTGGGAAAGTGAAACTTCTTTCGGTTCTGTCGGCAATTTGTCAACGAAATTTAAGAAAAGTTTTTCCCCGCTATCATCTACGTGAAGACATTCAACGTTTACGGTTTCGCCTTCTAAGTCTTTTAACGCTTGATAGCAGTCTTCAGAAAACCATTCATCACAACATTCTATATCGTCTTCGTCTTTAAAGAAGACAACCGTCAGTTTTTCCTCTTCTCTCTCATCGTCTTCGTCTAAACCAACTCGAAAGATTTGCCACTTCTCAAAATAGGTTTTGCTCATGAAAAAAATCTTCTTTTAGCTTCCCTGAACGCTTTAGGGTCGAATTCTTGCATACATTGAATTGTGCAAAACCCCTTTTTTTCTGTTCTGGGAAATTGGGGTCAGCGTAGAATTGTTTACCGCAAGTTTTACATCTTTTCAGTATCATGCTTTTTCACCTATGGATGCGGTTGTTGCTGTGGTTCTTGAGCTACTTGCGGATTTGCAAGCCTAATACCAAGTGCTACTCTTATTTCGTTCATTCGCGTAAGGTCTTCTTTTGTTCTGTAATTATGTTCTAAAGCCCTAAGCTCCCGTTCAAGTTTTATTCGTTCCAGCTTCTTTTCATGTTCCGCTTTATCAGTATGCTTATCGTTCATGACTTGAGTTTCAGCATTAAGAAACTTTGTTTTAAGCTCTAACTCTTTCTCGCGTAGCTCCAACTCACGCCTCTTTAAAGCCAAACTTTCTTTCTTGCGTTGGACTGAATTATTTCTCAATTCTATCGCTGGAATACTATATCGTTTAACGTGGTCATCATAGCATTCTTGCCCATATTTAGCAATGAATTCATCTTTATAATGGGCAAGATAAGTTAAAGCAACATGAAAACTTCTCTCTAAGTCGCCCTTATTTGAATCCGCAAACTGCTTTAATTCAGTCGTGAAGTTAATTACGGTTTTGTTGTCGCCTTTTGGCATATGTTTCACCTTGCATATGAAGTCGTAAGTTGCCATATATAAACTCTCCATAGGAAACTCCATGCTCAATTTCGACTCGGATGATGATTAACTTATGAGGTATTTTCCAACCCCGTGCCCCGTCTCAAGCGTAAGCAATTCTTCAGGGCAAAGTCTCCCACAAATTGCTAAACCATCCCCCCTTTCAACTCACAAATAAAGTTCACTTGCGCTCCAACATAAAGAAAGTATAAGCAATCATTCATTGCACGTACTTACACATATGTACGGGAAGAGGGGGGACTGGGGGGAGAAAATAGTCAAGTTCGCTAAAGCCTCATCCCCACAATTTACATATGAATAATTCAACATATGCACAAACTAACACATGATTTGCTAACCCATATGAACGGCACCAAAGGGGGCACGTATGCTTTCATTGCTTGATAGTGCGTCCATGCGTCTTGCACAGGTCATAACTCGTAGTTTAGCCCTATTAAATAGTGCACCTTCTATTGAGAGATACTCTAAGATGCATTATAACAATGTTATAATCAACATTAACCGTTAAACCAGCAAGTTCGAACTGAAACAGTCTCAAAAACAAGCCTATAATCAACAATAACTGTTAAATTAAGCCTTATTTTGCACTCCCCGTCATCTACACCATTTCGGACATTGTACGTACAATGGTCACAGGTAAGCTTTCATCATACAGTCGTGCGTCTTTGCGTCTATTTTAGGGGTTTATGCCATTTAATAGTAGTTACCTTATGGGGAACCTACAGTTAACATGGATTATAAGGCTGTTATAGTCATTAACTCAGCAAGTTCTAACTAAATCAGCCTCAATTCAAGCCAATAATCAACAATAACTGTTAAATTAAGCCCTAAACTACACCCCCGTCATCTACAGCCCTCGTAATTAATGAACATATAGGGTCAGTATCCTACGAATATGCACGGGAGTGCGTCTGTATTTTGATGTGGTGGATAATCGTGGTTGGTTTCTTGCTTAGGGTTTAGTTGTTTATATAGAAGTGGTTAACGGGGCTTGATTCATGGTTAGTTTGGCTAACAGGCTAACATAAACTGTTTAAGTCAATAGATAGATTTAAATAGTAGTGTTACAACTTGTAACAGAAGTTACAACCGTTACTAATAAAGGTTTCTGTTTAGGCTAAACAGAAGATGGTAAAAATGAAGAAAGAACAAACAAAAGTTATGCGCGTTCCAGAATCAGTCTATGAATTTTGGGACTTTCTTGAAAAATACACAGGTAAATCTAAAGTTGAAAATCAAAAAGAACTTTGCAACGTTTTAATGCAATTATGTGCCAGACACGACACTAACAAATTCAATTTAGTTTTTGAGTACAGCTTATTTCCAGAGGCATGTGTAAAAATATCAACACAGGGAAAGACCTCATTTATTTTTGGTCAATTCGATGAGAAAACCCTTGAAGCCGAACGCAAAGCGAGATTCCAAGATGTAGCCTTATCAATCGCTGAAGTAAACGGCAAGACTGTAAAAGTAACAGAAACAAAATGTGGTCTCGTTAATTGCGGACAACATAATCAAAAGGTGAATAAATTATGAATGAAGAACAGAAAAAAATTACTAAAATATCAGGTACCTCAGAAGAGATTCGTGAGGCGTTAAAAGGCAACAAAGTCGAAATAGGTTTGGATATTGATGGTCGAGACCCTAAACAAGTTGATTTTTTAAGGGAAGTGCTGAATAAACCAAGTTCTAATGACGACCTAAAAGAGGAAAACGAGGATTTACGGAATAAACTCGGCATTATTGCGGAGAAACGGCTCGATGAAAAACGCAAAATTGTAACTGATAAAATTAACAGTTTAATTCGTGACCCATCTCGTAGAGCAGAAATGGTTGAGAAATTAAAAACTGACAGCCCAGAAGGCGTGTCGGCGATGGATACAACCATGAAAATTCTTGAGGAACAGTTAGGCAGTAAACATGAACGTTTCGAACCCGCTGGTAGTCCGTTAGTACCTCAACAGATGGGCTATGGTCAACAGCAAGCGACAGACCTAATGCATAGGAAATTTGCTAATATTGAAGAGGCTATTGCAACCCTTCAAACTGAAAGGCGAAAAGGAAACCAAGAAGCTAACGAACTTTTGAATTTGCTTTGGAAAAAAGGTCTTGGTGCATGGCGCGAAGCTGGTCATCCATCCCAAACTTACAGTCCAGATTCAAATATGGAGAAAACAAATGCAGTCCCAGACATCAATTTTGAAAATCCGAAAGTAAGCGGAGAAAGCGGTTTTCCACAAATTAAGAAGTCGCCTTACGGTTACAGCCGAACACATAACGCGGCTGGGCAGAAAAAGGAGTAAAGAGGTAGTTAAAAATGACTAAATTAGAAACTTTAGAAATGGCAATTGCGGAATTCAACAAAAATAATCCCAAAACCCCGTTAACCAAGAAACTTGTAGTACCGACACTCAGCTTTAAAATTTTGCAGAGCGACAACGGTGAATCAGTTGACAGCGATTCTTGGCAAGTTGAAAATGTTACATTTAAGGTGCTTCCCGAAGCGAAATTAGCAAATTCATTTTTGACTGTTAGGCGAAGCAAGCAAGCTGACCGAGGCTATGAACTGGTAATTTATCGGCACCAATATATCGATGCTGACCACGGCTGGGCTATCAGCGGAATTGACATGACAAGCGAATCTGAAGGGCTTGAGATTTCCCGTGCAAAAGCAAGGAAAATAACGGTGTCTCAAGCGGCTAAAACCCTCAATGACAAAACCAGATTGATATGGTTACGATTCAGGGATGGAAACGTCCTCAAAATGCCAGCGGTAAGCACTTTCCAGATGGAACGGTAAAGTGGAGTAGATGGTTAATGGAAAAACCTTCTCGAACTATGAGAACGAGATTGCAAAAGAACTTAGAATTCAAAATAATAAAAAAACAAAAAAACAAGGAGATGATAAAATGAGTAACGAAGAAAAAAGTCAAGTTAAGGCTAACCCGACACATGCGACTCTCGATGCAATTGACCATGAAGCCGATTTAGAGACTCAACGTCAGAAACGCAAAGATTCCAGCATCATAATCGATAACCCAGCAACAGAAGCAAGAAAATCTGGAAATAGCTTATTGCACACTTCTCAATAACCAATAAAAAACCCATTAAACCCTTAATGTTTTAAGAAGCTCTCTTGAGGAATTTTTTGGGGGTCATATTTGGCACTTTCTATTAGAAACCTGTGCGCGGAGCGCGTTAAGGGGTATTTCCTTGTTTTCAGCATTTATAATCTGATTCAGTTTTAAGTTTTTGCTCAGCTTTTTCGCCTTGCTCCACAGTTTGGACAGAAAATAGATGTTTGTGGCATTAATCCACTACAGTAAGCGCACGGAATTAGAACTACTTCTCGGACAACCTCTTTAGGTGGTATAACTGAAACTATGGGTTTTGCAACCAGAATTTCCCCATTACCGTGAGCGCGCAAAGTTTTACGGTTTTTAGAGTTCATAAAAGCATTTATCAACCAACGCAAATTACTATCGACACTATGATAGGTTTCCCGACCTACTGCTGGTATTTTTAAACTAAAAGGAAATTTCGATTGATAGCCAATAGGTAAGTGAACCTGAGTCATGATTTTGGAGCCAGCAGAAAATAGGATTTTGCTGTCATCATATTCTTTCTCTTTCCAAACCAATTGACCATCATCCGATTCTTGATAGCGTTTGACTTTAGTTACTGTTTCTATGCAGCGTAAGGAAACGTAAATTTCATCGACATCTACCTCTTCTTGAGAGCTAATATTGAGAGAGCCGTTTATTTCATCGCCTAATTGTAATTCATTTTTACTTAGTATTAAGGAAAGTCTCGCTTGTGGAGCTGGAGCAAATAGTTTATTGAATCCTTTGAGAATGCCCATCTTGATTAGATTCACAACCAATGATACTGTATTAAGTTGAACTGCTTATAAGATTTTTACCATCGAAAAAATCAGTCTTTATTTTTCCGTAAGTCAGCGAGGATTGGCTTTCAGAAACCTATGTCTATTCCGCTATCCCTTATGGAATCTATCTCTTTCGCAATTTTCTCAATCAAAGTTTTAATAGTTTCTTTCGCATAACTGGGCTTCATTTCAAAGCCAAAATCCTCTATAAACTCTTGAATGTCCATTAATGAGGCTTTGAGTTTGGGATTAAGAAATCTGCCATATTTGTCTTCGATTTGGGAAAGCCTATTTCTATTTGATTCAAACAACGACGGATAGAATCTATTTATCCCCGACAAAAACTCGGCAACCATGATTTCATTAAGTACTACTTTTTCTGTCATTTGCTTTAACTGTCTGCAATGCAGCTCTTTCCTTGTTTCTATATTGTCAGCATCGCCGACTAAATTCCTGTCTACTTTACAAAAACCTGTAAGCATCGTGAACAACGAAAAAATCTCACGCCCTATTCGTTTTCTTACTCTATCTTCAACCTCTTTCCATTCAAGGTCTTCCCGCCAGTCGAAGAAAGTATAAAAAATAACAACTGTAACCATAAGCCCCACTATTGTCGGCAGAAACCTTGTCGCCATATCGTTGCCGAGTGATATTTGGTAGACTGTGAAGCAAAACGCAATAATCAATGCAACTGCGATTAATGCATAGTAGAACCATTTGGTCAGTATCAAGCGATTTTTCATTTTTATGCTTCCGAATTTTGGCGACGGAAAACTTTGAATTAACTATTATTACCCTTGCGCTCTTTTGAATAGTCAGGTGTTTTATTTAAGTTGCAATTTGAACAGATTATCGTTTGTTTTCCATTCTTTGAAGTGGCTACTGTTTCAAAGATGGACGGACATTTAACCGTTCTCTTTGAAAGGTTCTTTGCCTTTTACTTGTTGGCAACCTTCACACATAAGATATATGGCATTACCGACTACCCAAAGCGATTCCTTTGTGCTTTTGCAATGAAAACAATGAGTTCCTTTCTTTCTGTAAAAAAGCTTAGCATTAGTAACTGTAATTTTCTCGTCTGTTGAAGCCATAATCAAACCTTATCTAATGTTTTAATAACTAAGAAATATTACTAATTAGCGCTTTTATGACTTGCGACTTGTTGGTTTTAGGTATATTCAAGTTTTCTAAGGTAACGAGTAAGTTCAGAAACGAAAAATTATTTAGCTTATAATCAGCATTACTATATCGATTGCTATGTCTCATGGTGAAAGAGAAGCGGTTTGTCCTGAATGTAGTTCCCCGTTGGTTATATCCGTTGAAAAAAACAGGAAAACAGGTGAATTGCAAATAAAATTTTGGTGTGAAGGGGATTACGAGGATAAATTTGAATTTGTTATACTTACGGGTTTGAAAAATGAAGATTTGGATGCACTCAAGAACAAGGGAAAAGTTGTATCTCGGGAAATGGGTCTAAAACTGCTTGACAGAAAAAGCGACCAAAATGCAGAACAATCCTTAGTTTGAGGTTATTCTTACGCACATAGCGCCGCCGCAACTGGGGCAGTTCTCGCGCTTTTCGTGGGTTATTTTTCTGCATTTTAAACAAGCAAATTCTTCACCAAACTTTTGACGGTAAGCTTCCCATACTGGCTTTTCAAGTGAAGGTATGCTCATCTTGCAATGACTCCTTGAAAGCTGGCTTCCAGTTTTGCTATTTTTTGGTTTGCTTGTTGAAGTTCTCTTGTAAGCCACTGGTTTTGTTGATATGTTGGGTTCTGTTTTATTTCCTTCTTTGCTGCTTCAAGCTGTTGTTTCAGGTTGGCGTTTTCACTTTCAAGAGACTCTTCTTGAGCGTGGAGATTTTTAAGTTTGGCTTCAAACTGAGTAATTTCTTCTAAGTAGCTTTCAACTGGTTTTTTAAGTTCTTCAATTTCAAAATTTAGATTATCTATGAACTCCATTGCATAGCACCATTTGTGGGTAGGGTGAAGACGTTGTTTTTCGGGCACATTGGCTAAGTTGAAAAATTCATGCTCTAACTGTAGGCTTTCATTTTGAGCCTCTTTATTCTCTCTTGCAAGCTTTTGGGCATTTAAGCAACCTTGGCAGTAAGCATCATTCGTTTTTTTGAGCTTATCAGGGGCTTCAAGTTTTTCGGGAAATCTGAGGCAAAAATCACCAAAGCGGTAACGGCAATCGTCTTTTTCTCTAATGGATAAGCCATTTAGGAGTTGTTCTCGCTCATCTAAGATGTAAGCGATACTTTTCCCTATGCTGGAAAGCTGTTTGTCTTCCACTATTTTTTGTAGTGTTTCATAATGTTTGAGTCCGAGGTCTGCGCTAATTTGTCGGCTATTCTTTTCATTGTTTGGTTTTTCTTTGCCCATTACCAACCACCTATCTTTAACACTTAAAATAAGGAAAAAGGGAAATCTATTCGGCGATTTCTGCCATTGCCATCTCTTCTTGTCCGATAGCTTTTATGTCAACAGGTGTTTTTTTCTTGTTCATGAGTTCATTGTAGCGGTTAGTGTATAGCGGCTCGATTACTCGGTGAATCCAATCTTTCCACGGCTCGAAACTCTTTTCCCCTAAGATTACTCCTCGAAGCTTATCTCCAAGTGTCCCGTGATAGAAGTCCCGAATGGTTGTTGGGTCAGTCCCGCATTGCTCAGCGCAATCATCTAAGCTTAAGCCGTGAAGCCCTGCAAGGCTAACAAACGTGTGTTTTCCTACGGTATGTGTGGTTGTCATTTTGCCCTCGGTTATCCATTGTTTGTGTTGGTCTACTGTGCCTTTTTGGTTGTTGCTACTTGCTTTCAAACGGTAAACTCTGCCATCGGGAGCTAAGTGTTCGCCATCTGCGAGAGATTGACCTTTCTGTGCCGTTTTGTATCTCCATAATCCCGCTCTTAGCCCTGCCAACTGGATGCTGTAACTGTAGCTTTCGTAATTCTGCGCAGGGGAATCGGTTCTCTTAAACCAAGCGCCTTTGATGTTAAAGTCGTCAACGTATCGCTTGAAAAACGCCATTGTTTCAGGGACAAATATCCGTTTGACCTTCCCTCCTGATTTGCTGCTTTCGACTTTTGGCTCAAACATACTGAGCGTGTTCAAATCCCAAAGGGCTTGGCAAAGATAGCCGTTAGGTAATTTTGTACCCATAAGTAATTCGCTGCTTATTCTGCCGCCGCCTTCAAGACTTAGCCGATGCAAAACTAAGGTGTCAATTTCGTTGATGCTGTTAACGTACGCGATTAGCTCTTTCTCTTGTAAGTAATCGTCTTTTTTGCCGCCGATGTTCTTTTTGCCCGTTGTGTCCCATTCGTCACCGTCAGTAAATTGGAAATGTCTCTCTGAAAGCTTTGAGTAAGGAATCTGCATAGCAGTAAATTGCATGACACATCTTAGTTGTGATAGCGGTGAGAACTTGGCTTTTCCCTGCTCATCGTAAAATCGCGGGTCTTTCTTAGCGTTCTGAAAGTCCTCTAATGAAAACAATGCAGGGTCTTTTCGCCCATATTTCATGTAAAGATATTGTCCAAGCGCGTTAACACCCTCTCCTTGTTTCGACCATTCGCCTGTCACTGGATTTTTATAGCGTTTTGCAAGGTAGGAAAAGCAAAGGGTTTTTTGATATTCTGCGACTGTAGCATCTGCAAGGGTTTTTGAGCTTGTTGGTGAGCCGTTAGGGAAATCGGAGTAGATTAGCGTTAGAAGAGTGTTTTTTGCTATATTTAGGTAATCTGCATATTGACTGCCGTTCTTAATTTCGACTTCAACGTTGTGAGGTAGAGCGCTATTATGTTTGTTTCCGTAAATTATGCCCTTGAATGGTCGGATTTTCCAAGGGTTAGTTTTGGGGTCAGCGGGTTGTGGTTGTTCTTTCTTAAGATGGCTCATAAGTTTGCGTACATCTTCGTCAGTCGTGACCTCCCCTCTACGCTGTTTTGGGCTTGCTATAGCGTGGCTGCTCATTTTCAAAGACCTTACAGTGATTATTGCTCGTCTTTCCCTATTGGTTCTACAGCGCTCGGCAAGGTTTCGGTGTCTTTTGGAAAGAGGTCAATGCCACTTTCTTGTTTCAAAAAGTTTGTTTCCCAGCCCTGTTTAATTGCAAAGAAATGTCTCTTAACAAGATTCACGTCAAAAGCAATGACTGTAGCAAAAGCTGTGAGCAATGCCTCAATTTGGTTTTCGTCCATTTCCCTGCTTGCTTGTTCAAATGGTTGCAGCGCTTTGCTTAATGATTCTTGGGTCCACACTCCAACTAACCCTCGTTTTTTGCAATTTTCGATTAGCCTCTGCATGTTAATGTGTGCAACATCATCAAAAAAGCCCTTTTCCATCGAGTCAGTAACTACTTGAGCGAGAAAATCAAATGCTTGCGGTTGCTTATTCTCTTTTGAGTTCTTATCAGCCATGTTTCTCACCTTATTTCCATTTTCATGGACGAAGCAATTAAGCCCAGTTTTTCGAGTTCGTGTTTAAGGGCAAATCTGATAAATATCGACCTGTTTATTCCGAGGTTTTTTGCTGCTTGGTCTATTTTTTCGACCAAACTATCATCCAATACTACGGTTGTTTTCATGATTTTTCACTACTCTATTTGTATTAATTATGTATTGTGTACCTCAAAACAATATATAAATGCTACTCCATCCGTAGTAATTACTGTAAGAGGAATATCTAATCATGCCAGCAGAGAAGAAAAGCACATTAGAAGATGATATAGCATGGATTCTAAGGAATTTCCCTAACGGGCTGGGGTTTACAGAGCTTTACAGTAAGCTTCAAGCACAAAAAAAATCCAAAGGCTATTATCACTGGGCAGCAAGCAACAGCACACTTAGCGAGACATTAAAGGCTATGAGGCATAAAAAAACTGTTGAAAAAGACATTGACACAGGAAACTATGTATTAACCGAATCAGGGCAAAAACGAGCGTTAAGTCTTGGGTTAATACAAGAGATAGAGTCAGCAAGTAATTTTATACGAACTGACCAACCCATAATTATTGAGAAGTCAAACCTTCCAGTAAACATGAGTCAAACACCGACATCAACGTATATTCTGATAGAAGGCGAAAACAAACCAATGGAGAACACGAAGTTCAATCTTGCAGAGGCATTAATGCAAAAATATGGTTACAATCGTTTCTGGGAGTCAGCAATAGCGGAAATTTCCAAAGAAAATGATGCGGATTACAAAAGCCAAAAAGAAAAGGTGCCAAAAGAGTTGCTCAGAGGCATCAAAAAAGTTGTCTTAGTTACAATTCTTGAGCCAGACCTTTTGTCGGGAAATTAAAGGTCGAAAACGTGAAATAAGGCTGAAAATGTAAGAAAATCATAATTTCAAATATTTTTTAACTAAATTACAAAAATTTATTGAATTAAGGCTTTTTTTCCATTTGTAGAAATCCCTATTCTTCATTCTTCTTTATCCAATCTTTTAGGGCTTCTTCGGTTGCTTTAGTGATGTTGCCTTTTTTCATACCGTATTTTTTGAAGACTGCATTCCTATACTCGTTTTCTAATTCATCTGACATTACAAGGTTGACTTTTCCCAAAAGTTTTTACGCTCCTTTTTGAAGAGATGATGATGGAAGGGGAAACTCACCCTCGCCACCACTTGCCTTTAAGGTAGGCAAGAACCCACTGATTCGCCACATTAGGTTTTGGTGTTTTTGGTAATATCAATTTTTCTACTTATAAGCTTTTCCACTTATCCTCTCATCATTGTTTCCTTCGCACACATACGCACACAACCCTGAAATGTAAACTGCTCTCAAGCATAAACGTAAACGTAACTTCAATAGAGTGTAAAAAATTACACTGCTAAGAACTAAGACTACACTCGATTGTAAGAGCGTTTATTTACTCTGTTTTCATGGGAAAATCAGCCCAAACAACACACTAACGCATTGTAAATTACGGCTGTTATTAGCGGTTACGAAAAAAGCACTCGGTAAACGGTAAAGGCACTCAAAATCACATTTATCAACAATTTTACCTTTGGTAATACAAAAAGTGTGCAAGTAATACCATGTTTCCATACTGAATAATACCATCAATATTACCATAAACAAGCAGTTAAATGGTTATTGCACAGTTTACCATGCTTATTGCACACCACTAATGCACACTTTTCCATGCTTTTGGGGCTATAACGTAAGTTCTGGAACAGATGACGGCGACAAAT
>PLSP01000108.1:116022-116216 GCA_003165195.1 Candidatus Bathyarchaeota archaeon
GGGTTCGGTTTTGGTTGTCTTGTCAAACATCCATTGCCATTCCACTACGCCGTCCCAGCTTACCACACGGGCATCGGGAAAGGTAAGTTATACCATTCTTCCCTTTTCCCTTGCCCAAACGAGTTAAGGGGATGGTTTTTCACGGATTCCATCCCCGCTACTCCAAAAATTAACAATAAGAAGGTAAAAAATAT
>PLSP01000074.1 GCA_003165195.1 Candidatus Bathyarchaeota archaeon
CCAGGCCTTCTAAAAAACGTAGATACATGATTGCCACAGCCTTGTTATTGGGCATTCTTGTTTGCACAGCTCTGATATTAGGCTATTCAACTATGCAGGTTCAAAAGTCCGTTTTTCAAAAAGAAAACGCCGCCCTGGCTAATGGGCAAAGTGTCTTTCTTTATAACGAATCGGTTCCCTTCGATTCTACGCACCCAACAGGTATCCTTTTTGCCGACGAATCGAGCCTGCAACTTTTTATAGCATCTTTGCCGCAAGGCAGCTCTTATGTAGGCTGTTATGTGGATGGCAACGGAATAACTCACACTTACACATCATCGATACCTAACATAGTTGAAGTAAGTGGGCAAAGTGTCATAGTCAATGGGCATAGTTCCTTCATTGGTAACGAATCCTATCCTTTAGATAATACTACTCACCCAACGGGTAACGCTATCATCAACGAAGTCTACTTTCAAGTTCCATAGGGCGAATGCAATGTAAGCTATGGCAAAACTTGATTCAACCAATTTCACACATTGATGATAAAAGTTTCTTAGCGATATTATTGTATAAGACTAATCAAACAGTCATCGTAAATCTAAATGCATTCGATTTTCAGTAGCCCATTAAGATACTAACCATCAGTAACTATTTGTTTTCCCGTTATAGATTAACGGGATTGCCGTAATCGTACTAGCGGCTGCAATACCTACAAGAAATATGTTTGTTACTATATTGACCATTATGTTGAGTTCATAGATGGCAAACGGTAGGTCAAAGAAAAAGCCTCATAAAAAGTCAAGAACCGCATACAACACCAAAATTAGTCCGTTCAAAAGTTGGACACCTTGACAGTAGTATGTTCTAGAGTGTAGAATTAATAATAACGTTCACCCATCTTTGCTTAGTGACCTTCAAATGCAAAAAGGGATTAGGAAACACGCATGGCTTTACGTAATAGTGGCAGTTTTAATCGCTGTAGTGTTGGTTTCGCTTTACTATCAATTTGGCTACCTGCCTCAGAAGCAAAATAGATTGTCTTCTCAGGAAACTGTTGGTTCAGTTGGTGGACAAAATGGAACGTCTTCCCAGGAACCTGGTGGTTCAACTTGGAGTCCTAACATCGCTAGTTCAACTCCTTCCATCTTCGCGACGTTGTCTTTTTCGAACGAGACTGGTTTCATGACGACTGTCCATCCTACTTCGGGAACGATTGAATTTGTTCTGTTACCGAACAGTGCGGGTGAATTTTCGGTCTTATACACGTCACCAAACAATTTGACGGCGCTTTTCTTCACAAATCCAGTTTCCGTGTTAAATGTTTTGTCGAATGGCACGCTTGGAACTGGCTCAGGATTGAGTGTTACTGAATCAAGTCTGACATGGGAGAACACACATCAAGTGGTTGTTAACTACACTGTCACTTCAGGAGGGTCAGATGGGCTATACGTGGTTGATCTGCCGTCAACGTTTCTCAGCACCATTGTTGATGTTGGAACTCAACCCTACAATGGGCCTCTAACATGGCTTGACGGAATTTTTAGTTAGCGCACGTTGAGTGCTACTCAGGCCCTATTTTCCCTATTTTAACAGGTGCTGTTTGACGCACGCGGAATAGCCAGAACGGCTTAAAACAGGTGACAAAATAAAAGCATATTCACGCCGTTAACCCTGTCAACGCTAAGAGAAATATCATTGCCAGAAAATAACTGAAAGTTACCATTCTAACGTTTTTTAGCCTGGTAATACTGGGAGTGTGCAACTAATACAACTAATACCATATTTCCATGAAGAATAATACCTGAAATAGCAGTTAAACGGCTGTTGCACGGTTTCCCAATGCTTATTGCACACGTCTATTGCACATTTTTCCATGCTTTTAGCCTTTTATCGGTTTTTCCAGAGTTTCCAACAATAATAGTTTTAGCCGTACTTATGGCAATTTTACTTATAGGTATCGTTGTGCTAAAACATCACAAGAACACTATCTTAACTCAATGACCTTTTCCTGAGCAATTGTTTGCTATGCCCTGTTTTAAAACAGTTGATAGAAGTTATTGAATTTCTAAAGATAATCCAGTTATTGGACTAAGCAATTATTTTTTGAGTCAAAATTTGATAAGTTAACTGAAATTTGAACGTTCAAATAAATCTGTTCTCAAGGGGAAGTAATACTTTATCTAAATTCGAAGTGTTTTCCAGGGAGTATAGTTTTTAGGTATGAAAACGCCTATAAGCGCGTTATGACACATTTCATGTTAGGTATGTCGTAAATAGATATACCCTAACTTAAAGGGCAGACGTAGCCAATACTTTTCAAAACTGTTTCACAACCGTTTCAGCCAACTATCAAATTACTCTAAGCCCTTTAAGTAAACATAAAGGCGAAATAAAAAATGAACACAAAGAAAATAATCATCATATTAACCGTCGCGGTAATCGCAGCAGCGTTAGTAACCGCTTCAGCATTCGTATTCCTATTCATACCCGTGACAACAAACTCGAACACAACACCACCTGCAACAACAGGAATAGGAACCCAAGCCACCCCTACTCCTACAGCACCATCAACAACCACATCTGCATTAACAATCGATAATGCAACCACAATCGCCCAAAACTACGTAACACAGCTAGGCAACTCGAACCTTTCAGTCGCAGAAGTTGACCAATACTCAACTTGCTTCTATGCACAAGTCGTAGAGACAAACACCGGGGCAGGCGCATTCGAACTAACCATAAACAACGTTACAGGTGCAGTCACAGCCGAACAAGGTGCAATGATGGAATGGAACACCAAATACGGAATCTCAAGCAGCACCGGCATGATGGGTTACCTAACCACAGGAACAAATGGAGGCATGATGGGCTCAGGCGGCATGATGACCTGGCTCAGAGGAACACCGACAACTACCATGGCAGTTACAATGGATCAAGCTAAAACTGGGGCACAACAATACCTAAACACCAACTACTCAGGAACCACAGTCGGACAAGTAACTACCTTTTACGGATATTATATGATGCAAGTGCAAAAAGGAACCAGCTATTACGGCATGATCGCTGTCAACGGTCAAACCGGGCAAGTTTTATATTGCTTATGGCTCGGCACATTCATGCACCGCATGGTAATCGGTTAAATCTTTAAGTTTGGTTTCTAACCCAAGCTTTAGTTTTTTGAATTACTTTTTTAAAATTTTTACTCTGCAGAGAGACTTTAGAATTGATATATTGTGCAATCATTAAGGCAAACTTCTCAAATGGAAAGCGAAGCCATAGGAAACACAAACGAGGTCACAATCT
>PLSP01000100.1 GCA_003165195.1 Candidatus Bathyarchaeota archaeon
AGTGCCCATCTCCGGGCTCCCGCTCTCACGGCCCGCACCGGTAAAAGGCTTGGTGAGCCATTACCTCACCAACAACCTGATCGGTCGCGGCCCCATCCTTGGGCGACACTACAAGCATAACGCAGTGCCTTTTAGGTGAAGACTCATTCCAGAGTTCTTCGCCTATCGCGAATTAGCCCCAGTTTCCCGGGGTTGTTCTCGTCCCAAGGGCAGGTTAGCCACGTGTTACTGAGCTGTATGCCGTGACTCGTTTTGGCTGAGCCACTCGACTAGCATGTCTTAGTCCTATCCCGATAGCAGTGGGGTCCGGCAGGATCAACCGGAGTTATGACACTCCAATGTTGAATCTGCGGATCTTTTGTTTTTTGTGTGGTACGAATATTTACACATCGTTTCTCGCATTCTATTACTTAACTGGATTTGGAGGGAGAAACATTCCACTCTATACGTCAAAGCCCAATTCAGACCTAACTGAGCAATTAGTCAGGTCCACATTCGTGTCCCCGCAATTGGAGGCCAATCCCATCATCCCTGTAAGGCAGACGCCGTTTCGGTACGGGTTGAGCCGCCGCCATGTGAAAATTGCGGGGCTAGCAATTATAGCTGAATTCTTACAGAAGCGCACATAATACATATAAACATTTCTTAAAGCGACAAATACACATCGTCGCGTGAACGCCCAACATACTTTTAGTGGCAGAGCAACCTTGTAGACAAAATCCCCTACACAAATGTGTTTTTGACGCAAGTTTTGAGCCTAAAAAAAGGAGATGAAAAACTTTGGGGTTTATTTGTTGCAGTTACCAGCCTTTATTTTTGCCACTTTTAAAAGGAGGCTTCAGAGCAATGTCCTTCATAATCCTGCGTGAACCGAAGGTTTGTCATCTGCATCGTAAAGAAATTTCGCATTTTTAGTCATTCCAAGCTCCATTTTGGGGCGGGCAGTTCGAAACAAAACATTCCCCTCCACATATGAGACGACAAACAACCACGGATTAAAACACTTAAAACTATGTGATTACATCAGGGAAACCATGAAAAGTGGAACAAACGAGATAAAAGCCTAACTCAAAAATTCAAGTTAATGTTGGGCAGCTACTTTACCACTTCTGCTTCCGCCGTTGTGCCGCCAACCCGTTTTATTTTTATTTTCAAATGTTCGCCGGACTTTGCGTTGGCAACATGTATCACTAAACCTTGAACTTTAGCTATGCCTTCTCCTCTTGGGCTTAACTCTAAAATATCCACTTCTAATTCTTCCCCAATCTCAACAGGGCAACGTTTAAACCCCTTTCCGTGTCCACGCCTTCCCTCGTAACTGCCGCCTTGCCTATTTGAATAACCCATAAATAATCAAACTTCCTCTTGTCCGAAAGCTCTATGTAAAATAATAAAGTTCTAATGCTTAAGCTTTTTCATAATGCACTTCCTTATTAAAACAAGGCTCGCAGTTAGGCGATTTCGCAAAAAAAAATTAGACGTTAACTCGAAGTGCCCAATACACATAAGCTCTTAAATCCCAGGAAAGCGCCAAAGAAGGCTCAACATAACATTGAAGGTTGAGTTCTTGCAATCCTTTATCATTTCCAGTCAAACTCGGAAACAGCATTTTTAATACCCCTTAGAAATAGACCCACCGCTCTACTTAGACCCTTAAAATAATTAGGTGAATTCATAATGGATAGACGTGAATTCTGAACAGCCTACCTCCTCGTGACTGGGTAGGTTGCATCAACATAAGTTTAATAATAATTTATACCTAAGTAGCTTGAAAGGTGTAGTTTTTGAGCAATCTGATTATTGGAAATATTACAGTAACAAGTCTGCTCTTAACCATAGTTGGTTTAATTATTCTTTGGATAATAGTTTCAATACCGGTGTGGTTAGCTGGCAAGGCAGTAACAGGCGGAAAAGCAACCTTCGGCGATGCTATGATTGCTACGCTGGTTGGCCCAATAGTTTATGCTATCACACTAATTATAGTGGGTTTCCTTCTGGGGGCAGTTATCGGCTCATCGGCATACATAATCGCCTTAATTTTAGCTCTGATAGCGTGGATATGGGTTTACAAAGCAAGTTTCAGAACAGGCTGGCTGGGCGGCATCGCAATAGCCATATTGGCATGGATAATCTTTGTCGTGATAAGCATAGTATTTGGAGCCCTCTTCGGAATAGTTGTTCCTGGAACTTTCTTTCCCCACATCTAGAAACACAAAAACATTAAACAGACTACTACAAGACGCTTTGCGGCGAAAACAAAAACAGGTGTTAGATAGAAGCTTTCTAATGCAGAATTTGATTTTCCGACAGCGTCTTTGAATTTTGGGGGTGCTCTGTTGCTGTGAACCTACAGCCACACAAGCTTAAAAGCTATTTAACGCTTAATAACTTAATTGTGAGTTGTGAATCGTGGGCGCGATAGATCAAGTAATTCATTTTATTACTTCGGGCAACATAGGCGGTTTGCCGCCAATCGTTTTAATGATAATAATATTTGTTATCGGATTAATTGTTGGTTATTTAATCCATTTATTCCTAAAGATCGCTATTATAGCTGCAATTGTACTCTTTGTGGTTGCATACTTTGGCTTTTTCGGTTTAAGTCTTAGTGTGTTGAAAAATTACGCAGCCCAGTATGGCTCAATTGTATATCAATACGGAGCACTCATTATAGGCATACTACCCCTAAGCATTGGATTCATCGTGGGCCTAATCATCGGATTCGTATTTGGGTGAACGAAATATTCCCCTCTACGTTGAGGTCTCCAGACAGACCTCGTAGAGTGGAAGTTTATTTTGGCCCCCATCCGAAACTGGATTAGGCGAAAGCCCTTCTTGTGGACAAACAACAGCAACCTTATTGGTGTCCTAAGGACAGGTTTTGAATCCGACTGGAAAAAAGCTGAAAGCTAACTCTAGAAGCCTGTTTCTACCGTAGTTTCAATTCGATTAGTCCCTTTATATGTGGCTATTGACGGTTAGCTTGCAATCTTGTTACTGGGGCTCCACAGTCACATAGATTAAAATAAAAAGCTTCCAAGTTAAGGGTAAGTAAGGTCTTTTAAATGGGTTGCTTGATTTACTTTTCGTAGTTGCTGCGATACTTATCATACTCTGGCTCCTTGGCTTTGTCTTATTTAACCTTGGCACCATAATATGGGTTCTGCTTGTCATAGCCATTATCATAATACTTGTGCGAGTGATTTCAGGACGAAGAATATAACATAGCCAACAAGCGAAACAGAATCCAGGAATTCTGCAAACGGCGCAAAAGCTGCTACTAAGCTTTTTCCGGAAACATAATCAATAATGCATACACGTGTAAAATTCGTCGCAACTCAAACTAACTGAAAGCTGCTTTGCTTTAAGATTCGGGATGTCTGCGCTCAAACAGATCTTAAGCTCTTACTTAGTATTTGAGGGAGGTGAATTTGAATATGTCAGAAATTTCAAGAATAGCGTATTACTTAGCTCTTATAGGAGGAATCCTGCTGGTGATTTTCGGGTTACTATCACTTGTCGGATATGCTTTTACATACCTTGGACCATTTATTTCATTTGGCTTTGCTTACTTTGGAATTGTTGCAATCATCTGTGGAATAATAGCGATTATTGGCGCAAGAAGCGCAACTACTATCGTTTGGGCAATTGTACTAATAGTCGTTGGAATAATCGGCGGTGGACTTGGCGGACTGCTAGTTATCCTCGGAGGAATAGTTGGACTAATTGTAGTGATAACCAAAAAGGCATAGATGCACTTATAACACCTGAACTCGAACGATCTTAATCATAACCCACAATTTTTTTTGTCTGGAGTCAAGCTCCCAGGAATTTGGGTTTTAATAAAGAAACTAAGAAAGCTGACCGATAACTAGCATTGATAGACATAGAGGAAAGGAAATGAATAAAACAAACCAACCTACCACAAAAGAAGAAAAACAGCCAGAACAAACAGCAAAAGAAGAAAAAAATCAATTGCAAACCACAGAAGAAATTAAAGCCATAAAGGATTCTAAAGTCCTATACCTCAGTTTGAGCGGCGGTTGGGGACAGACAAGACATTGGATAAAACAGTGGGAGAAAAACAACAGCAAAAATATAGATGAAGCTCCAGAGTGGCACGATTCTGGATACATATGTCCATATTGTGCACAAAAAGTCTCAGAATACTTCATCCCGTCACCAATTTCCACAAAAATTTACAAATGTTCTAACGATCATAGATTTTCTCACAAAATGATGACAACTAAAGAAAAACAAATGCTAAAAGACGAAGAAAAACAAGATATTCTTAATGAAGCACGCGCCGCAAAAAGGGTTGAACAAGAACTTGTAGGCAAAAGGTTTGTTGAAAATGTTAAATATGCGCTCCGCATGGTTAGAAGAACACCCTACATAGATGCCACAATAATAAAGCGGGAATATCAGCAGCATCGAGAGTACTATCATCAACAAATGAACAGCGCATTCAAAAGTCGAACAAACAATATTTCGATTGGAGCTTTTGACAGCCTGTTCAGTGCAGTTGACTTCAGCGATACATCAACTCTATGGGAAAGAAAAGCAAGTCTTGCCAAGAGCATAAATGATAACAAGATCGATGTAATGGGGGCCCTAATCGGAGCAATGTCAGCGTATATAGGCTCACTCGGTGTTCTATTTACAATTATACTCTTGGTTGCGACCCAAGGGTAGCAGCTTTTAGTAACTATCTAGTTTATGGGTTTTTTGCAATCATGTTCTTCGGATTTTATGAAGGATATTTTAACCAAAATAGACTCAAAAGACTGGTTAAGGAACATAAAGACTATACAAGCGAATTTGATGAAATTACAGATTTGATCGAAAGAAAAAAGGATCTACGAATTCGATGAATTTTAAGGATTGCTGTTCCCTCCAGCCACACGGTTATTTATCTGAAAAAGCATAGGTCCAACTTTGTGGGTGGGGGGCACATAGACATGATCATAAAAGTGTTTGTCTAACATGGTTGTTCCATTAGAAAAGTGAAGGGAGATTTCGAGTTCAATGAAAGGGTCGAAGGTTGAGTTTCAGAAATTGTTGTCATCTGACGCATCTCTAATTGCCGAGAAAATTGAAGACAACAACGCTGATGCCGATAAGCATTTAAGGGAACGCCTGCCAACAGTTAAATGCGAATGCGGAGCCGAAATACTGCTGCTGCCAGATGTGCAAGCCATGAATTGCTCAATCAAAGTTCATGTTGTCGAACATAGAAAGAAAAGAAGAAACGCTCAGAGCAACCTAACTGCTTCAAGCGACATCAGTCAACTGTTAAGGCAACTTTCATTAATAAAAATCAATACAGAAACGGTATCTATTTTCTCGATGAGAAAGAGAATAGAGCGATAAATAAAACGATCGCCACAACCCAAATAAGAGCGGCATTGAGCGAAAAACAGCTCGGGCACAATTTATTACAGTATTCTAAAATTATGATAATAAAGTAATCGAGGTGAAAAAAAATGACTGAAAAAGAAAAAAAGGCCCCGGTGAAAGCGATCGAAAAATCTGAAATTGAAGCAAAAACTGTAAAAACTGCTTTTACTAAACACACTCCTGCCAAACGTATTCCCGCCAAACAGGTTCCTGCCGTTCATGTTCTGACGACTTTTGAAGATTTAATGGATAATTTCCGCAAAAACTTTATTGAAAGCATAGCTTTTCCTTTTGAGTGGATAAGTGTTGAACCTGTAGTTCCTGTTCGCGAGGCAACTGTAGATCTAATTGATGAGGGAAACAAGTTTGTGGTGCATGCTGAGATGCCTGGCGTGGCTAAAGACAAGATAGATGTAGCCCTAACGAAGGACGGTATCGAAATCTCGGCTGAAACAGATGTTGAAACTGAAGAGACAGAGAAAAATTTTGTCGTCAGAGAACGTATTTACTCGCACATTTACAAGCAACTATATTTCCCTGAAGAAGTGATCCCTGAGCAAGCTGAATCAATATGCAGGGACGGTTTGCTCGAAGTCAGCGTACCTAAGAAGACAATTGCACCTGCGCCTAAAAAGCACAAAGTGACAGTGAAATAGTTGGTATAGTGCATTTTTTATGCCCACTAACTATTGCCCAGCAATATTTCTAAAAATTCCCTTATTTATGTCCTTTCCGATTTTGCAGTGGGTTCAATGACTAAAATAAACTAAAAGGTTGTTAAGAAATATAATTATTGCACCCGCGAATGTTTCAGGAGTGGAAACTGTTGGGCCTAAACCCTTCTTTGAGCGAAATTATTGGATAGGAGTATAAACGGTTATTGGTAGATTTTATGTCTGTCCGTTGTTTCTTTAGTCGCCCTAGTTTTTCCTAAACCACCGTTATGTGCGCTCAAAACGAATTGCAGCGTATTTTCTTTGAAAAATTCTCTAAACTGATTTCCACATTTGGTACACTTATACATTTTAATGTGGAATCGACCAAAGTCCCATTCTTTATCAGGCTCTTTCATATGTGCTGTACAATTTGGACATTTCGGCATAAATTTCGACCTACCAGAATAAAACACAAAATGGATATATAGCCATTTCAGACGCGAACTCTTTTGGGTTTGCAACGAGAAGGTAACTATAACTGAAGAGAGGATAATTTAGAATGAAACTGTCTTAGCCTCTGTTAGGAGCAAGTTTGAATTGTCGTCGTTGTTTTTTTCCGCGCGATTTTCTGGGCCCGGTTTCTGATTCGTTGAGCTTTAGGGTTTGTTTTTTGATTTCACCGCTATATCGCTTTACTTCTTTTGCATGTGACGTTGGCTCGTTTGTTTCTTGAGCATTACTCTTATTTTCTTTTTCAGTCATGATATTTTCACCTCAGCTATAATTTGATAATAAAAAGAATGACTTTGAAAAATTCGATTAAGACTTTGGCTCTCTGTCTTCACTGTAGTCTCTATCCTCGTGGACTTCCTCTTCAGCTTCGTCTTGGTTTTCTTCTTCAGCCTCATTTGCTTCTTCGCCTTCTTCGGTTGCTTTGTCTTCGACTTCACCTTTTGGCGGATATGCCTTATCTAGCCACACTTCAAACTGTCTTTTGCTGTCAGAGACAGAAAAAGCCCAGTCACACAAGCCAGTAATTGCCTGAGCAACATCAATTTCATGGTCGTCAGCTAAACCTTTCAAATATTCTTCCCAGTTTGCAGGTAAAGATATGGAAAAACTACCCATTAAAAACGATCTCCAACAATGTGATAGCGCTAAGTTATATTTTAAGTTTCAAAAGTCTAGATTTTGGTTTAGCCTTTTCGTCAATCGATGCTCAAATGCTCTAAAGTCCAATACAACTTTTCGAAGAACTAGCCAACCGTTACAAGCTATCTTTGATCTTTTAAGAGTTGCAACCGTTTGGCGGCTTCTTTAGAGATTTTTTCTAAACCTTCTGCTAATTCTTCACGAGTAGCTTCGTCTATAGGATACCATTTTCCTTCTTTATCGATGAAGGCAATTTCCAATTTTCTAGTAACCATTTTTTTTCACCTTTTAAGTTAAATTACTAACTGTTTATGAAATTGATTAAACTAAGTTGTAACGTGGTACTGCAGCAGCTAAGAGAGTGTAATGTAAAGGGCTTTGCGATGACTGTTTTAAAAGGGGTGTTTACCAGTCAGATTGACCATAATAGCACCCGTACGGTGAGTGTTCGAGGCTAACTGGCTTCCCTACGCCTTTACCTAGGCAGCCTTATAAAATAACTATTAGGCTTGAGGAGGTGGCGACTTCATTCTTTAGTTTTTTTGGTCGAGCCATGTTTTTACTGCTTCTTGGACCGCTCGAGATAAGTCGCCTTTTTTGCCCCNNTCTAGCTCAACTGAGATGCCTACATTGATGCGACCCAATTTTATTCACTTGTTTTTTTGCATTTTTTTGTTCGCTTGATTAAAAGTGAATCGGCAAATTCCGGTTTCTTTGGAAAGTGGTCGATTTTGTTTGATTCACTTGTGCGCATTAACATAATAAGTACATGCGCACTTATAAACATATGTGTTTAAGCTTAAAAGAGTTTATGGATATAGCACCACAAGCACACATAATCAAATCAGTTTATCCAAAATTAAGCCAAGCATTAAGATTGTTAAATAAGGCATGGACGCAACAAACACTTTAAACCCATTTGCTTCAGACGCTGAAGACAGCAAACCGCGGTTTTGAAACAGAAACGCCGAGCCCGCCACCAAAGCAACAATCAAGTAAATCGTGCCCGCAAGATGTACAGCAGAAAAAGCATTGAAAACGCAACAGTCAAAACATTAAGGGAAAACACAATCTGCGATGCTTTAACCAAACCAACTTTAACGGGCAGCATGGGCACTCCAGCGTTTTTGTATTCCTTCACTTTTTTTATTGCTAAACCCCAGAGATGCCCCGAAGTCCAAAGAAAATCCAGCATCGCAATAAGCAGCAGCATTAAACTCAGTGTGTTGACGGCGGCTGGTCAGCCTGAAAGTCCGGCGAAGCAGCCTGCGAATCCGCCTATAACAACGTTCCATGGGCTGGCACGTTTCAGCCAAATAGTGTATATGACCAAGTAAAAGGCTGCTCCGAGGGCAACCATTAACGCGCGCTGGCTTGTCGAGACCGTGT
>PLSP01000002.1 GCA_003165195.1 Candidatus Bathyarchaeota archaeon
CGTGGGTTCAAATCCCACATCCCGCGCCACATCCTTTTGAAAGTCTTATTGCAAGCGTTGTTTATGGATAGCTAGATATCTTCTGCTAAAATAGCTTACGAAGCCTTCTTCTGGTCGCTGCAAGGCATTATAGTAAGATTTTCTTTTCTTATATTCAATTATAAGCATGGGATAACAATTCTTCCACAAAACATAATTCATTAATAATCTGCCGATTCTACCGTTGCCGTCGCCGAAAGGGTGAATTTTCTCGAAAATGTAGTGCCCTCGAGCTGCGAGTTCCACCGAATTGAGATTAGATTGGTTTGTAAAATCCATGAGTTGTGCTATGAGATTTTCGACCTTATGCCAATCCGGCGCCAAGTAAGGGCCTATTCTGACTTGGTAATTTCTGAATATTCCAGCGATGTCAGGTTTTGTTTCTCTAAAAATTTCTTTATGCCATTTCATCAGGAGTTGATCTGAAATTTTTTCTTTAACTTTTAACATCTCAAGGAAAACAGCTGCGTGAGATTCAGTTTCATGTATATCTCTCATCGGCTTGTTTGGAGCAATTTTATCTTCCAGTATTAATCTAGCTTCTTCAAGAGTTATAGTTGATCCTTCAATAGCGTTCGTGTTGTAGGTAAACGCGATGGCTATTTCCTGGAGGTCTTTTTCTTTGGCTGAAGGAGGGGTTTTTTTCCATTCCTTTTGAAAATTGGTTTTTATTTTTTCTAGTTTTCCAAAAAGGGCTTCGTGGGAGTCATGCATTAGTTTTGCTTTGAGTTCTTCGATGTTGTCAGGGATTTTTTTGCCAACGTAGAGTTCTTTTGTTATTACTTTTCCTTCTTTTCTGTAAGAATGCTGGAGGTAGAAATATTGTATTTGCCCTTTTTTTCGTTTAATTATTCGCATCAAATGTGTTACCATTACAAATCATATAAATATTTCATTATAGTTCAAAATGTAATGGTAAGGTTTACTCAGCTTCCGGGATTGATCCTGCTAAGCCTGTGGTCGAAAGGCCACGTGGGTTCAAATCCCACATCCAGCCCAATTTACAAATTCAACCTATTTATGAACTTGTTTTTGACAATTATCCCCAAATTACAGAGCGAAATTATGGCTTACAACCAAAAAGGTCTAGTGTTTAAATTACGTGCGAATTTGGTTGAAGCTGCCAATAATGTACGCGATAAATTTAACCCAACGTTTCTGGAAGTATTATTTTTAGTTATATGCGCTTTATGCCTTTTGAAGAGTTTTGATGAGCTTGTTTACCTCGAAGCCTTTTGACTTGGCGTATTCTATTATTTGTGAGTATAGGTTGTCATCCATTTGTGGGGTTCTGCTTAATATCCAAAGATACTTTCGGTTGGGCGTGCCTACAACTGAATAATCATAGTTATTGCCCAATTTAATAATCCAATAATCACCATAGAATGGCCAGAAGAAGGTTACTTTGAGTTTTGCGTTAGAGTCCTTATCAACAACTTTTGCTTTGCCTTTTGCCTGTTTCATCTTGCCATTTTTTGTCGCTTGGTTGAGCACGGATATGCTGCCATCTTTTGATAACGTGTAAGTGGCGGTGGTTTCGTCGCAGTCTTCTTGGAATTTTGCAGGAAGGTGTGCTATCTCGTACCATTTACCTAAATATTTTTCCAGCTCAACATGCGGCACAACTTCAAGTGACAAGCAAATCACGCAATATCTCCAAAGAATACATCCATTTATGGCTTTCGTGTGGAATTTAAACGTAGGTGCAAACCTAATGTCCAGCATCAAGCTCATTTTGCCAAATAAAGCTTAAATTTAATTTATTTCTAAACATAAAACATGAATAGGTAACTTCTAATTTGCGTTTCAACCGTTTAGGCAATCCAATTTAATTCATCGTTTAAGTTGCACATGAATCAGACATTTCACGACGTGCTAGCCAAGAAAGCTATTAATCTTTGTGCCATCTGTCTTAGTAACGGTGACTGCATGGTGAACCTGCCTGAAAAAGCGAAGAAATTGATTGAGGCGAAAAATTTCGCAAACGTAGCCACATTGATGAGGGATGGTTCTCCGCACGTAACGACCACTTGGGTAGACCACGACAGCGACATCGTATTGATCAACACGACTGAGGACAGGGTCAAGACAAAGAATGTTAGGCGTGATCCTCGTGTGGCGATAAGCGTATTCAATATGAATGATCCGTATGATTCGCTTTTTATTAGGGGCAAGGTTGTTGAGGTAAGAAAGGACGGCGCTGAGGAACATATCGATAAGCTAGCGCATAAGTATATNNATTACAGGCAGCACGGCGATAGGGTAATTCTGAGAATAGAACCGATTCATGTTACCTTGATGAAGCCCTGAGTTTAACACGATGATGTGAGCAGTCTTAAACCGGCTGGGCGCTCATGCCATTCTATGAGCGCTTTAGGTTTTGTCTAGATTTGCACACGGACAGCGTTTATTTCGCGCGCTTCAATGCATACTTTTACTGGTAAATTGGTGATGGGGATCCCTCCCTCGGCGTTAAATTGTAAAACGGGTTTAGGGCGCGCTGTATAGGGATTATCTCTATATTTTGTTTATTCTTAAAAAAAGAAAAAGTATCGTTGCTA
>PLSP01000019.1 GCA_003165195.1 Candidatus Bathyarchaeota archaeon
CGTAACAAAGCAGAGTTCAGGTTTTAAACTAAATCAATTTCTTTTGGGTCAATAAATGAATTTGATTTTTTTTGGCAAGATATCGAAAGCCAAAGTTTTCTGGGCTAAAAATGTTACCATTTTCAGATTTACTCAATTAAAATAGATTAAAAAAAGCTCTAATAATGGGTAAAAAGACAACCTCTTAGTTTTAATTCAATAGTATATTGGTAAATCGATTAGAAATAACCCCCTTTGATGCTGATTTGACCTTTATCCTGCTTTAAGAACGATGATTTTTTGAAGCCTCAAGTTTGTTTGACCTGTTGGAATCTTGGAAGCTTTTTCTGTCGGAGCTAATTAATTATCATAGTAGGGTAAAGATTTAGTTTAATAATGAACATTAATTTACAAAACGATGTTAGCAATCAATTCGCCTTGTAACTCTGACAATAAACATTAGACTGGCACGCTCTAAATCCTTTAAATAGACTTGCTTTGCAATTTTTTATTCGATTGATGGTATAGAGAGATCGGTGGCCTTGAAAACAAGACTTAGTAATCGAAGCTAAGAACGGAATGCAAATTGGAAGCTGGCTTTTGATACTCATTTTTGTTAACCCGCCCAAGTTTTTTTCTTAACTGCAACTTTAGTTGTCGCTAACATTTTTAATATATAAAGTACTAAAAAGCGTGGCTATTAACTGCTGATCTACTTATTTATAGTGTTGTGGTTAGCGTCATGTCCAGTTCTCCACCGGTAAAAACTCCGCCGTTATTTATTGTCTGTATCTCATTGAGATTTTGGAAGTTTGCGTTGACCGTATAAGATGTTGTTGCTGTGAAAGTAATTTGAGTGGATGCTACGTTGATTTGTACGTAACCACTATTGCAGGGTAGTATATTGCTAGAACTAATAACTAATCCGTTATTGTCAAATACAACGTAAGTAAATGCGGTGCTGTTTATGAAATATACCTGCCAAGTCAAGTTTCCTGAAGTGGTCAAGTACCCGTCAACCTCGAGGAATTGATTATTGTTGTTAGCTGTAATGCTATCGTTTAAAACAATAGTATAGGGCTTTGCAGATCTTTCGTTCCAAGTGTCTGTCGTCGACTGGGTTATTGTTGTCCAACTAACTGTATGCGTGTTTACTATCTGGGATGGAGTTGAAGTTGGGGTTGTGGTTGGAGTAGGTGATGGGCTGGCAGTAGGTGTGGGAGTAGCGGTTGGATTTGTAGTAGGTTGAGTTGTTGGAGCAGTTGTTGATACTGCCGTCGGGGTGGAAGTGGGTTTTGGTGTAGGTGATGGTGATTTTACTGGAATAGTAGTAGGAGTGGGGGTTGGTGAGGTGGCGGAGTTAGTATCTGCAGGCGAAGCTGTAGGAGAAGATTGAGGATGAGCTGTAATGTCAGATTTTGGCTGTAACATCACTACGGCCGCTACTGCAACAATTAACACGATAATAACTGCTATTGCGATAATTACTCTTGCCACACCTGAGTTAGAATGACGCATCTATATTCAACTCCCACTATTTCTTGCCTAATTTGATAGCCAAATTGAGTATCTATACATTTAACCTTTATTCCGAAATCAGAAACCCAGACATCATTTAGCAAATGAGGTCCAAAAGCAAGAAATCGCTGTACTCAATGAATCCTCTTTTGATCTGTTCCCTTGTTTTTTTGCTTCCGCTTCCTTTTCACCTTGATCGAAGAAAGCGAGCCGGTTAAACACTTAATCTGTTGACCATTAAGCTTTGTTTCCGAGGTCTTTGAGTTAACATTCATATCTTTTAGAAGCCCAAAAAACTGTTCACGCCCAAGCAAATAGTCCTTTTCAACTCGACACACAAAATGAAGGTCTCCCTCATCAGTTTCCACTTTGCCCTTATCCACTACACGAGCTGTCTCAATTTTTATTTTGTTGCCTTTCTTGTATAAGTGGGCAAGGTAGGTTAAGTCTCCCAGCTTAAGTTGCTTAAACGCGCTGTAACCAATGTCGCCAACCACTGCGAGTTCGGTTGCCCACCCAGTCGCTTTCTTTATGTTACGTTCAGTTTTCTTGGAGACTTGGCTGAGTATACCAACGTACCAGGAGTTGAAGTACTCGTCTGTCCAATCCTTAATTTGGGTAAGTTGCTTCCTTTTTTTCAAAATAACCTTTTTAGTAAGTTGTTTTTGCATTAGGTTCCAGACTTTCTTGGGTTTGCTCAGGTCACCCAGTGGCTTGGCATATTTCCACAAATTTTGGCTAAAAAAGTTTCTTACTTCATCTGCCTCTGAACCCTCAAGCATTACTCCCGCTTCCATGTCGTTTTCAAAAGCTGTTTCTGTTAGGCCAGCGGATGTTAGCAGCGCTGAATCGTCAAAGATGAAGATGTTTGTGTGAAAGACATCAAGCAACTTAATTGTGCAGTTCAAACGGTCGAGTAGAAACTGTATTTCATGGGGGTCGGTTTCCCCATCTTTTATTGCTGCATCATTTAATCGAAAAATAAATCGGATGTCAGATTGCTGTTTTTTCACGATTTCTTGCGAAAAAATCTTGTGAGCACCCGGCCCAAGAAGAGGTGAACAAACCCATAGAATCCCATTTGTCTCTTGAGATTTTTTTTGAACCGCTTCATATAGCTCAGTGCCCGAGAGAAATTTAGCCATAACCTTACAACAACTTGTTTACATAAAAGATTTCTTACTGGCACATCATTGAGCTTGAAATTTGTTGTGAGCAGTAAAATCTTTTTTTGATATGCAAGTTGCCCGTATAGGTCAAACAAGACTGTCGAGGGGGTAAATAGGGTTTATACGTAGTACTTTTAGCTTCAGTTAGATCCAGCGGTTAGCATCTGGTTATTTTGGTGCATAGTATTTTTTGTGGTTAATTTTTGATTTGCTTTTCTTTTGTGCGCTTCAATCGTTCGTTAAGGTTTCTTTCTCTTTCATTTTGATCTAGCGATGCTAATGGAGATAAAATAAGTGCCGTTATCAGACGTCCGCTTTTGTTTTTTTTCATAATCGTATTAAAAAAGCCCTGTAATTTAAGCCGTATTACGTCTCGATACATATTACAAATCCAGATTGAGGGTCACCAAACTTGGCTGCCAAAATCTGAACGTGCAGCATGACAGCCTTTGCTCCGTATTGTTAAAACATGTAACCCGCTCATTCTAATCCTTAACATTTTCTTAAGTTAAACTCCTTTTCTTAACAAGCGCTAACTAAACTCAAGAATCAATACTTTACAAAAAATAACTGTTTGAGGAAAATATCGATAAGCATGCTACTATTTGCAAAAGAATCTCAAATGAATCAAGGAATAGCTTAAATTAACTTCAAATACATGAAAGACAAAAAATGCGATATGTTCTGAATTGCGAAATATCGCTTATATGCAATTCTACCTAAATTTTGGCAGGAAACAATGAGGACGAAAGGAAATTTCGCAATTTAGGATAGGTGAATGAATATGGAGATTATGGTTAATATTGACGAGAAAACTTTAACTTTGCTCAAAGCTCACAGTGGCAAAGATGTTGGGTCAATAATTTCAGAAGCATTAACTAAATGGACAAGCGAAAATATACCCGCATGTCCAATAGACAATGCCTTTTGTAACTGCAAGGAACCGTGCAACAACTGTCTTAAAGTCAAATACATGCAGTAAAATAGCGCAATAAAATAACAATATTTTTATTGGCTATGCAAGTTGATGTGAATTGCTGGGGTGGCCGAATGGTTTAGGCGACAGCCTGCAGAGCTGTTATATATGGGTTCAATTCCCTTCCCCAGCTCCATTCTTTGTCATGATTAATCGCGTTTTTCCAATTGAAAAAGAGGCAGAAACCATCCAAACTCAAATTTACCTCATAAAATCTTGCGGGTCTACTCAATTCCTTAATCAGCAATTTTACGGCTTATCTTTCACAAGAGATATAATCATGCAAGTCATTGATTTTTGTTACAGTAAATAGGCAGATTATTTATGGTTAGCATCAAAAAGCCTTGTTTAGGCATTATCGTTTCTATTCTCATTTGTTTACTAGTTGTTTCCTCAAGTTACCTGGGCGCTTCAAAGATAGGTATCACAGTAAAAGCTGATCCAACTTATTCTGTTACTTTTAATACTGTTGGTAGTGGGACCACTAATCCTACNNTCAGACGTATAGTGCTGGTCAGGGAGTTTCTATAACTGCAACTCCTGGTGCTGGGTATAGTTTTTCCTTATGGAGTGCTTCTGGTTCTATAACAATTAACTCTTCAACTTCTGCTTCTACTACTGCCACCATTAACGGTAACGGAACTATAACTGCGACATTTACCCAGAATTCTTTTTCCACTTATCAGGTTACGTTTGCCTCTATTGGTAGTGGGACCACTAATCCTACTGGTATTCAGACGTATAGTGCTGGTCAGGGAGTTTCTATAACTGCAACTCCTGGTGCTGGGTATAGCTTTTCGTCTTGGAGTTCCTCTGGTTCTATCACCTTTACAAATTCAAGTTCTGCATCAACGATTGCCACTATTAATAGTGCGGGAACTATAACAGCAACTTTTGTTCAGATTACTTATCAGATTACTTTTGGTACTGTTGGTAGCGGAACGACTAATCCTATTGGTACTC
>PLSP01000040.1 GCA_003165195.1 Candidatus Bathyarchaeota archaeon
AAATCGTTTTGGGAATAGGCGGGTTGCGCATCCTTGAGGCGCTGAAAATCAACGTCAAAAAATACCATATGAACGAAGGTCACAGCAGCCTCCTCACCCTTGAATTATTAAAGAACAATGACCTGAACCCTGACAAAGTAAAAAATCAGTGTGTTTTCACGACCCATACTCCGGTGGCTGCCGCATTTGACAAATTCTCATATGACATGCTTTCGGAAGTTCTTGAAAAAGAAGTGCCTGAGGAAACCTTGAAGGAATTTGGCGGGTCTGACAGATTGAACATGACGCTTCTGGCTTTAAACCTGAGCAAGTACACCAATGGCGTGACAGAAGAACACATGGAATACTCAAGGAAATTATTTCCGGGATATCACATACAAGAAATAACCAACGGCGTCCATTCCTATACCTGGACATGCTCACACTTCAGGAAACTATTCGACAAGTATATCCGCCGATGGGCCAATGAACCTGAACTCTTGGTAAGAGTTGATACTGTCCCCGAGGAAGAGTTGTGGGAAGCTCACCTTAAAGCGAAGCAAGATTTGCTCGACTTTGTTCACAGTAGTTCGGGACTCCAAATGGATATCGACGCTTTAACGTTAGGCTTTGCAAGAAGAGCCACAGAGTATAAACGAGCAACAATGATTTTTTCAGATCTGGAAAAACTTAAAGAAGTCAAGGGTCAGGGCAAGATTCAACTTATTTTCGCTGGAAAGGCACATCCAAAAGACGAGCTGGGAAAAAACCTCATCAAAGAAATTTACGCGTTTAAGGATCAGTTGAAGGGCGAAATCGAAATCGTTTATCTTGAAAATTACAACATGGAAATGGCTGGAAAACTGACCTCCGGAGTTGACGTTTGGCTGAACACCCCCATGCCGCCATATGAGGCCTCTGGAACAAGCGGGATGAAAGCAGCACACAACGGCGTCGTCAATTTCAGTGTCTTAGATGGTTGGTGGATAGAAGGTTGCGTTGAAGGTCTAACGGGCTGGGCTATCGGTCCATTTCCCGATCAAGTATCCGATGAACAAGAAAGAAGGAAAAGAGAAATCTCTGACCTCTACAATAAACTGGAATTCCTCATAATTCCAAAATTCTATCAGCAACGTGATGACTGGATAGGTATGATGAAAAACTCCATAGGCAAAGTCGCATACTACTTCAATACACATCGAATGATGCAAAGATACGCAACGGACGCCTACCTTTAGTTGCAGCCCCAAGGAAAGGCTCCGAAAAAAGTAATGGTGAAATAAGTTTTGGACCAAAAATTTTCTTACAACAAAAGAAAGTGAGAAGACCGGTTATGACAAATTATTAAGCAGACTTATGGCAAAGTCACTTGGCATCATTTCTTTAGGAGCACAAGAGTGGCTTCAACAATTGGCATAAAAGAACGCAGTGTGACTTAAAATAACTCGCAATCACACACCAACATCCTGGATTTGAACCTTAATTTCAGCGTCGCGAAAGATAGCACAATCCAAATTTAAGCCTTACATTCTCCTTATTGCTTCTTTTAATTGCGGAAAGAAACATCGTCTTTTCTTCAATTGCTAAGAGACAGGATAAGAGTTGGAGAAGCGTTAGGACTGAAACGCACAAGTTCTGGATTTTAGATTAACTTAACTTAAAAGTCGAGCCGTATTAAGTAATCAATTAATCGTTCGGATGATTGAATATGGGAATAATAAGCGGGATCACGGTGAGACTACTTAGAGCGCAACCCTTTGAATCGGAAGCACTTGATAAACTTGCAGAGACTATGAAAGCCACTCCGATCTTAAAAAGGGACAAGTTACACCGTTATTACAAATCTAGCGTTCTTCCCATTTGTTGCTTAGCTTACTCTGATGCGCTTGTCTTTAATTCTATGTATTATGAAATGCTTCTGCCCGATGAGATTCTTGCGGTTGGAGCCCATGAATTTAATCACATAGCAAAAAAACATGTCGTAAAGAGATTACCTCGAACGGTTCTCCCTGCATTGACCCTTTCTATTGTGATAGGTTACCTGTCGTCTATTAACTCTACTTTGATCAATATTATTCAATTATTCATCAATTTTGACAGAGGTCTATTGATTGCATCAACAACGGTTTTGTTCTTTCTTGTCTTTTTAGTTGCTTCTTTTTATGTCAACGCTAAATGGCTTAGTCGACAAGAGACTGAATGCGACATTAGTGCTGCAGAGTTTGTAAATTGCGAGGCGGTAGTGTCTGCCTTAGCAAAAATTCCTCATAAAACCTCGAGTCGGGAGTCTAAATTATCTAAATTATTGCCTCATACCCATCCGTCGATTGAACAAAGAATAAAAGATGTTCAAGCAGCTAGGACATTTAAGTCCAATTAACTCACAGATTGGGTTTCTAGAAAACTGGGGAAAAAAGAGAAAACTCAGCCAAATGAAGCCTGGAGGGTTTAATTGCTTAGCGTTCGTCGTTGGCTTTGTGTTTTATCTTTGGGATTGTTATTTCAAGGACATTGTTGTTGTTGCACTGAGATACGATGAACTGCATGTTTTCCAGTTGCAGATTTTTTAGGTTTAACGGAATATTTCTGGTGCACACGTCACCGCAAACGACTGTTTCTGATTCTTTCTTGATATGGCACTGTTCCTTGCAAACAGTTATTCCACCATGGTTCTCGTTCACGTGAATACTAACTTGTTCTTCTTGACATCTGCATTGAACCAAAAGCCTAACATTGTCTTCCTCGTCGATAACATCTATCAAAGGCTCTTCATATTGTTCAAAACTAGTACTATCTGAGATGGGTTTCTTAACAAGCACTTTACAGAAATTAACATCGAAACTATCTTCCATGTTTTTCGCCTTCTAACAACGAAGTATCGCCAAAACGTGCTTTACATGTGCAAACATTGCTGGTCGTTGGCTATTCTCCTCACAACTAACATGACAGTTGGCTGGGTTAGAAACCTTTCGCAATAGCTCGGAGTCATTGCCATCCTGTTCAACGGCACAAAACCAGAATAATGTCTCTTTTAACAAATAATAAATGGACAGGGCAGCGCCCTTAACAAAAACAGTGATCAAAAAATAGAAAAAGCTTAGAGCCTAGCAACAGATGCAAAATTATCTCTTCTTGAACCATCAATCTGTGTGTAGGTTTTGTTATTTACAAAGGCAAATTACCTTTTCCTCCATAAAATAAGTAAGTTATTCGAAAGCAGCAGAGGCAACGTGAGATAGGAGCCCTGAGTGTGAATGTTTCACAAAACAATAGTTTCCGTTTAATACTGAAAATGAGGTAATGTCGAACGCTAAAAAAAACCACCGTAGCGATAGTAATTCTTTTCTTAACTTTAGTATTTTTAACGGTTAATCAAAACATATATTATGTCTCGGCAAATCCCCCAGCAAAACTTTGCGTCTTAACGGGATCACCAAGCGTGCTTGCGGACAACAGCACCTATCAATGTATTTTTGTTCAATTACAAGATTCAAGCGGAATGATAGCCCGAGCACAACAGGACATAACAATTGGCTTATCATCCTCACTTACGACGGTGGGCATAGTAGATTCCTCAATAATCATTCCCAAAGGAGGAACATTTGCTTCAGCAAACTTTACATCTACATTCTACCCCGGAACAACCACTATATCTGCATCAGCAACTGGCTTTGCAACGGTACTCTCAACCATAACCACAGTTGGACCCATACCTTCCACAATGGGCGTTTATGGATTCCCATCAACTCTGCCCTCTGACGGCAATTCTTATCCTGCAATTATGGTTCAACTACAAGATTCAACCGGCGCACCAGCAAGAGCACCCCAAGGTGGAGTAAAAATAGCATTAACCTGCTCGAATACATCAGTGGGCACCGTAACCCCCTCTGTCACAATTCCAGAGGGTCAAACGTATGCGGTGGCAAATTTTAGCACAACCATCAAAGCACAAACAGACGGAAAAATAGAAAACGTCACAGTAACAGCGGTGTCTCAAGGGTATTCTTCAAACCAAGTTACAATAACTACGACGCCGGTTGCATTGAATCCAACTAACCTTAAAATATTCACAGGTCCCCCCACAGTTTTAGCTGATCAAAACCCATATAATCAAATCGCTGTTCAACTACAAAACGCTACGGGTTTTGCAGCAGAAAGCTCCCAGGATACAATGGTTAACATTGCATCTAACGATTCAAGTGTGGCTCAAATCAACTCGGTATCGATTTTAGCGGACCAAAACTATGCGTTAGCAACACTAACTACAACCTACAAGGCAGGCACTGTGAACATAATTGCCGTTGCCAACAACTTTCCAATAAGCTACCAGACAATTAACACCTTTGGTTTTATTGCCTCAAAATTGGCGATTTACTGTCTTCCACCAAGTCTACCCTCAGATGGCATGACATATCAAGCAATCCAGGTACAACTTCAAGATAGTTTAGGAAGGCCTGCTAAAAGCACTGGAGCAGCTTCGAACATAAAACTATTCTCCTCTCAACCAGCGGTGGCCGCTGTAAGCTCCATGCTAATTATTCCAATAGGCGAATCAACAGCTTTAGGAAATTTGACCCTAAGCTACACGCCAGGCAATACTACAATAACAGCCCAAGCATCAGGTTACACAACGGGGCAAACAACTCTTAGCACCTACCTCATTGACTCTTACTCACTTTCTGCTTCAGCCGGATTGAACGGTGCCATAACTCCAAACGGGACAGTTTCCGCTATGATAGGTACCAGTCAACTGTACAATATATCAGCAAATACCGGCTATCATATCTCAGATATATCCGTAGATAACATCTCCCAAGGCGCAGCCTCCTCGTACATTCTAAACAACATCACGCAAGCTCACACAATCGTTGCCAACTTTGCAATAAACACCTACAACCTAAACTTATCCCAATCATCGAACGGCCAAATTTCACCCGGAACAAGCATCATAAACTACGGAGACACGCCAACATTCACCATCACACCAAACATAGGCTACTGCATAACAAACATAACAGCAAACGGCAAATCCATTCCAGTTAACTCTACTTCATGCCAAACCTACCAGTTTGGACCAGTTACAGCTGACGGCTCACTAACCGCCTCTTTTACATTAGAAAAATTCACAATCCAAGTTACCCAAGCAGTTAACGGCACCATTACTCCGGGAACCACAACAGTTAGTTACAACGGCAGTCAAACTTTCGCCATTACCCCACAAAACGGTTTTCACATCGCAGATGTTCAGGTCAACGGACAATCTGTAGGTCCAGTCAGCTCTTACGTTGCCCAAAACATTCAAAGCGCCACCACGATTTCTGCGGTTTTCGCTACAAACCCCGAGCCCACAGTCGTTCCAAGTCCAACACCCGCGCCAACGGCAACTCCAACCTCAGCGCCAGCGACAATAAACGCAACAACCGAAAACGGAACAAAAATAAACCTCTCAGTTAACGGAAACATAACAAGCCAACAAATAACAAACCTCCGAATCACCACAAACTCATCCGCCAAAACAATCACCGTTTCATTTAACATAAACGGAACAAATAGCGATGAAGGCACAGGTAACTTTACTATACCTAAAAGTGCAGTAGATTTCGGGACAGTTCCAGAAGTCTACATCGACAACATACAGGCCATATACCAAGGATACTGTCAGGACGAAAACAACTATTATGTTTGGCTCACTACGGATCTTAGCAGCCACGAAGTAAATATCGTTTTTTCTAGTCCAGTTACAAAAGCTGAGGTGCTACCTCAAAACATGACCTATATAGAGGCAGCGGTGGCAACGGCTTTGGCAACAGTTTCAGGATTTGTCATTTACAAAAAACGAGAAGGACTGAAAGCAAAATTCGAAAACGTAAGGATCTTCAAGTAGCCATTTTTTTTATTTTTGCAGCTATAATAAAACAATTCCTCAGTTCTGAAGAGATTCAAAGTCCCTGGCCTTTGAAAAGGTTCAATGACTAACCAAGGCCGCGCCAAGGCAGCAAAAACACTAATTTCAAGGAATAAACTAAAGAAACAATCGAGATTAATAAGAAAAAGTGTTAGCGCTATTGAGTTGTTCAATTTGAATGGCTTAATGAGTTTGTAGGCGCTATTTCAGGGGTTTCTTTTCATTTTTTTAATTTGGACGAAGTCTTCATCATCCTCTTCATTAACTATTTCTGTGGGGTTGACAATTTTTTTTAGTTTGGGAGCATTAGTTAGGTTGAAATACTCGGTGTAGCTGCCTTCAATTTTTGGTTTACTAATGACTATTTGATCCCTTTGAGTTCTATAATCACTTCAACTCCAAGCTTCAGCCCCAACGCATCTCTTAATCGTTTGGGAATTACTACTTGACCTTTTTGTCCAACATTTTTCCGGGACAGATTTAACACCAAATAGTGATTTTGCTCCATTTTAATTTAGACTTGCCCACCAACCAGTGCCACTTATTGCGTTTAGACTAGAGAAGGTTATTGCTCAAAGAGACATGAACCTTAAAAGTCGCGGCTTTGCCCTAATGTAAACAAACCCCTGACACAATTCAACCACCAGAAGATTTGAACCGTAATTATGTTCAGATTCTAATTGTGGACCGGACGGGATTTGAACCCTGTTCAGAGTGTGTGAAAACTCAAATTAGTCTAAAAAAGTTGACAGCTATGTGCACAAATCGGCTATTATTACTACCATTTTTCCCAATAAAAGGAGCATTTTTCTGAAATTGAAAACAGTTTTTGCACAGGCTCTGTTGGGTTCAGACCACAACCATATGGCAACGATTTTTCCAAAAAAACCATTCTGTTTCTTTATTATGGGTCTGATGACGCGCGTTCGTAATCGTGGTGGGCCGCTGGGATTTGTACCTCGGACGCGCCGTGACATCACCCGTTTTTCCCTTTTTTGTTTAAGGTGCTAAAGCCGTTTTTTTAAACAAATGCATAACTGCTTGAATAAGGAATTGGTGAGTACGTTGCAGAGCAGAGAGATTGGCATTTGGCACTGACCAGTTTCGCAGTTGAGGAATTGAATAATAATAGAAAAGAGTAATTTGCTGAACTATCAATTACGCAGTTTTTTAGTTTAAGCGAGCGCGCGCTTGCTTCAAAGACCTTTCGCGGGCGTTGAAACTTCCTCTTTTCTTGGTACGGCATCCACTCTTTTCGCTTTGGATGTCGACGGAATGATGCTAATGCTGGGGCTTTTCTGCAACGAGATTGCGACGAAAGACAGAAAACTAGTTTCAATGGACTTAATCGAGACGTTTAGATCAGAGAGAAACGTGTGGTTGTTGTCCGCTGCCATTTTCTTCTTTTCAGCCATTCCAATATTTTGGTCGCTCCAAATTAATGGAATCCCGTTCCGATTCTTGATTTGGGTGGTTCCTTTGGCCTTACTCTTGCTAGAAAGTGTGCATAGACTACATATAGAAAAAGATCAAGCAAAAAGCTAACCCGACAACTGGGTTATGCTTGGAGAACGGAGATTTGCACTCCACTACGAATAATAATCGCGCGCTATGCATGGTGTTCTATCAGGATTTCGGGTATAAAATTGCCTAATTCTCCGTATGAGCCTTCACTAAAGAGGGCTGTTCTGAGGGTTGTAAATGTTAGCCTGTGAGAGGTTCAAGTTCGCAAGGATTAGCAACAGAAGGGTACATCTGGTATTTTTTTAGTTTTGCAATTGAGCCTGAATTATTCTGTTTTTCCTTGACATTACAAGTACTGCAATAGATGATGATGCTGCGATGAATATTGTTAGGATTACAAGTAACGATGGAAACTCTGGAATTGTTGGTGTAGGTTCTGGTGTACCTGTTGTCGTTGTTGGGGAAGTCAATGGGCTTGGGGTTGAATGTGAACCAGTAATTGACGGCGTCGGACTTGGGCTTGGATTATTTGTTGGAGATGGACTACTAGTGCCACTAGCTGAGTTGTAGGTGATTACGGTTGGGTCAAATGAGAATCCTGTGCTTTGATTATATTTGAATCCGTCAAAACAGACATACATGATGGATGAATTCCTAGCTTGGCTTGGGTCTGTGCTTTGAACATAATTTTGGACTGGAACGTAAAGGCGTGTGGTGTTGTATGTTTGGGAGCCACCATTTATCGTGTAGTTTAATGGGAAAATTTCTTGGCAAACTTCTGTGCCGTTGACCGAATAGATAGCGCTGTCATTATTAGCATCCGTAGAGAAGAAGGAGACGAACGGTTGAGCGACGGCATCTTGAGTTATTCCAAAACCTAAACTGTCAGCTGTTACTAAACTGAAACTGTCTCCATTATTCAATCCCGTAGTTGGGAAAGCGGTATCTGCGCTCCAATCAACGTTCACACCGTACTTATAAGCCGTGTAAGCGGAGTTCTCTGTAACTTGAAACATAAGAGTAATCGGCACGTTGCTTAACGTTTGATGTGGTGGAAGAGTCGGTGTGTTTGGTCCTGCTGCAGTCAGTTGGCAGTTGATTATCTGCGCGTCCAGCGTCACGTTAAATGTGGCTATGCTGTCGGTCAAAGCGTTACCGTTGTAGGTAGTATTTTCGGTGTCTAATGTTACAGGGCCGATTGCTGCCGCACTGCAGTTAGCATACGAGATGCTGCCAACTTGATTGTTGAGCATATACGCGTAATCCGTCGAATTTCCAACTTCATTAAGGCTTAGCTGTTGTGCAGTTCCGTTAATGATATCAAATCCACTAAACGAATATGTCGTTCCCCATGCCGTCGTGGAGGCTAAACTTCCATCATCGGCTAACGTAAAGGATATGCCGTTCAGTTGAGTCCAGTCTAGCACTTGCGGGTTATAGTTTGGATAACTTGAAGCGGAGTCGTTTATGCCTCCTGGATTGAACCAGTAAACAAAGTGCATAGACACTCTAGTGACGCCGTTTCCATACCATAGTGTCATGCTTCGGTCAAGAGTATCAGCCTGAGGCATAAACTGTGAATAGTTCACATCCACTGGGGGAGTTGACTCATTTGCTCCTGTGTACCAGTTGTTATTGTTAATAGCTTGAAAGGGCTGAGCGATGCTCTCGAAGGTGAGTGGCCTAGAGCTCGTTGATGTTACCGCTTTGCAATCAATAAAACTTGAAGGAACCAGTAATATGAGACAAAGAACTGAAAGGGGCAAAATTTTACTTAATGTTATATTTCCGATATGGGCGTTCCAAACTTTTTTCATAAGCCAGTCACCGTTTCTTTCTGGAGCCTGAAGTGAACCCTCTTTTGATGCAGAGGTTATAAGTGATTTATGAATTTCTAATAACCAACTTTTTCAAACTCGTCAAGATTAGCCCAACTCAACGGTTAAAGAATTGAATCTTTCAAGGTTTTTCGTTTAAACTGCTAATAAGCGATGGCTGAAAATGTGTACG
>PLSP01000057.1 GCA_003165195.1 Candidatus Bathyarchaeota archaeon
AAATCGTTTTGGGAATAGGCGGGTTACGTATTCTTGAGGCACTGAAAATTAATATTAAGAAATATCATATGAACGAGGGTCATAGTAGTCTCCTTACTCTTGAATTGTTAAAGAACAATGATTTGAATGTTGACAAAGTAAAAAACTGGTGTGTTTTCACGACCCATACTCCGGTAGCTGCCGCATTTGACAAATTCTCATACGACCTCCTTTCGGAAGTTCTTGAAACAGAAGTTCCTGAGGAAACCTTGAAGGAATTTGGCGGGTCTGACAGATTGAACATGACGCTTCTGGCATTAAACCTAAGCAAATACACCAACGGTGTAACAGAAGCACATATGGAATACTCAAGGAAACTGTTTCCAGGATATCACATACAGGAAATAACCAACGGCGTCCATTCCTACACATGGACATGCTCACACTTTAGAAAACTATTTGACAAATGTATTCCCAGATGGGCCAACGAACCAGAACTTCTGGTTAGAGTCGATACCGTTCCTGACGAAGATCTGTGGGAAGCTCACATGAGAGCAAAGCAAGATTTACTCGACTTTGTTCACACTAGTTCAGGGCTCCAGATGGATTCCGACGCTTTAACGTTGGGTTTTGCCAGAAGAGCCACAGAGTACAAACGAGCAACAATGATTTTTTCAGATCTAGAAAAACTCGCAGAAGTCAATAGTCAGGCCAAGATTCAACTTATTTTCGCTGGAAAGGCGCATCCGAAGGATGAGCTGGGAAAAAACCTTATCAAAGAAATTTACGCGTACATAAACCGTTTGAAAGGCGAAATCGAAATCGTCTATCTTGAGAATTACAACATGGAGATGGCGCAAAAATTAACTTCTGGAGTTGACGTTTGGTTAAAATACGCCAATGCCGCCCATGGAGGCTTCTGGAACAAGCGGGATGAAAGCGGCACACAATGGAGTAATCAACTTCAGCGTTTTAGATGGATGGTGGATAGAAGGTTGTGTTGAAGGCCTCACTGGATGGGCGATAGGTCCATCGCCTGATCAAGCAATAAGTGAAGAACAGAGCAGAAAAAAAGAAATCAATGATATCTACAACAAGCTGGAATACATAATTATTCCAAAATTCTACCAGGAGCGCGACAGTTGGATAGGCATGATGAGAAACTCAATAGGCAAAGTCGCATATTACTTCAATACGCATCGGATGATGCGAAGATACGCCACAGACGCATATCTATAGGTCAACAATTGGTTCCAAATAAAAAAGGTGTGTGACAGAAAATGAGTATTTTTAGAGCTTACGACATACGAGGAATTTACGATAAAGATTTGACGGAAGAGATTATGACCCGAATAGGTGAAGCAACCGGAACCTTGTGTCCGGGCACCTTCACGATTGGACGAGACTTCAGAGAGCATGGAGCCCAACTTGAGGACGCGTTCGTTTTAGGATTAAAAAAAACCGGGTCAAACGCCAATCTGGTCGGAACCTGCCCGGCGAGTCTCTGCGTCTTTGCAAACTGGAAAATGAAAAACAATGCAACTGCGTATATAACCGCGTCACATCTGCCAGCGGAGTGGAACGGCGTCAAATTCTTCCATCAAGACGGAGTCGGCTTCTTCGAAGATGAAAACAAAAAATTGGGGGAGATAAGTGCCTCAGAAAAATTCAAAACAGGTACAGGAACTGCAAAACCGCTCGAGGGAATGGACACAGAATATGCTAATTTCGTGGCTGAAAAAATAAAACCGGAGGAAATAACCGTGGTCGCTGACTTTGGAAACGGAGCGGCATGCCTACTGGTACCGAAAATACTCAAGAAAATCGGTGTCAAAGCCACTTTCCTTTTTGATTGGCCCGACCCATCGTTCTCGAACAGAGACCCTGAACCGAAACCAGAAGCCTTGACCGCTCTCTGCAAGAAAGTTGTGACAGAGAAGGCTGATCTTGGAATAGCGTTCGATGGCGATGGCGACAGAGCCATTTTTGTTGATGACACAGGCAAAGTGATTATGACCGAACAAAGCGCGATCCTTTTCATCAGGGACATAATGAGAACTCAGAGAGGCCCTGTTGTAGCCAACATAGAATGTTCAGACATCATAGAGGATGAAGTTAAGAAATACGGGGAAAAAGTGTTCAGAGTACCGGTTGGGCACACATTTTTGGTGCAGGAGACCAAGAAACACAAAGCTGTTATTGGTGTTGAAGAATCTGGGCACATATGCGTTCCAAAGTTCTTCTGGTTCGACGATGCAATAATAAACAGCATGTACATGGCAGAAATCGTCTCAAAAATGGGGCAGAAACTGTCAGACGCCGTGAAAGAGTTACCCTCGAGGCTTTTCGAAAGAATCGAAATAAAGAGCTCTGACGAAACGAAGTTTCAAGTCTTCAACAAGATAAAAGAAAAGGTCTTGGTTACATATCAAAACGTAGACACCATTGATGGCGTCAAAATTATTTTTCCAGATTCGTGGGCTCTGATCAGAGCATCAAACACATCACCAATAATCCGCTTATCGATAGAAGCACGAGACCAGAAAAAACTTGACGAGCTCAAGAATGAAATGACCAAACTGATAAAGAGCGTCAATGCATGAGTGATGGTCTCTTAACTACAGAAGAGGCAAAAAAAGCCAATATTGATGAACTATTAAACAAGCTTTCGGCGGGCAAGGGGGGGCTTTCTTCCTCAGAAGCGGAAAAAAGATTTGTGCAATATGGTCCTAATGAAATTCAGGAGAAAAAAGTTAATCCTCTACTAAAGTTTCTTCACTATTTTTGGGGACCAATTCCATGGATGATTGAAGCAGCAGTAATAATGTCTGCAGTTATCCAGCGATGGCCTGATTTTGCAATAATCTTAACTCTACTAATGGTAAACGCTATAGTAGGATCATGGCAGGAACGCAAAGCGGACAATGCCATTGAATTGCTAAAAAAAAGGCTAGCTCTAAAAGCACGAGTTCAACGAGATG
>PLSP01000148.1 GCA_003165195.1 Candidatus Bathyarchaeota archaeon
CAGCATCGCTTTAATGGCAGATAGTTTTTCGTCAGTTAGTACACGCTTAATTTTCTCCTCGCTCACTTTATTTACATCCATTCCGATACACTCCTTTCGTTGTTTTTATAAACTTCAACGTCTGCGTCTTTTTAAACCACTATTACGAATTACGAAACATATCTGCAGACGCCTTCCATGCGATATCAATAATATAACCCCTTTATAAATAATTTAGGGATTGGCTAATTTTGGCGGAGGTTTTGCAGTGAAAAACTTTACAACCCAGAATAACTTATCTAGTGAGCGTGTTAGTGTAAGATAGGAAGTGTTGGCGTTAATCATTGAGTATGAAATTCCAACTTGGAGTCAGATCTATGGTATGTTGATGTGTCAGTCGGAAAAGATCCAAGCTGACTGCTACAAACCAGACGTCATAGTCGGCGTATCGCGTGGCGGACTTGTGCCATCACGCATACTTTCCGATCTACTTGAAACACCCGACATTGCCACGATCACAGTTGAATACTATTGTGGCATCGGCCAAAAAAACAAGGAGCCAGTTCTAAAACAGGGCCTCCACACAGGTCTGCCCGACAATAAAGTGCTGCTGGTTGACGATGTTTCTGACTGTGGCAAAAGCCTCCAACTTGCAAAGTTGCATCTCTATAAACAAGGGGCAAAAGAAATCAAAATCGCCACAATCTACTGCAAACCCGGCACCATAACAACACCAGACTACTATGAAAAACAAACAAGCCACTGGATAGTTTTCCCCTGGGAAGCTAAAGAAACTATTACAAAAATAATGCAGACGGCAAGAGACAAGCAAAACCTCGATTGTGAAATCGCGAAACTGGTAAATGCAGGCTTTCCAAATCATCTCGCTGAAAAACTAATCAACAAGACAGCTGGAGTCCCTAATGCAGTTTCATGTTGACGACAAATACCTGGAGATAACAGGGTTTAGAGCAGTAAAATTCGCTGACGCAGAAACTTTTCTAAAAGCAAACCGCCAAGGACCTAAACAAAACAGCGACACCCAATTTTTTGACGCCGACCTAATCGCCACGCATCAGCACCTCTACTTCTCTGCCCTATATGCCCTCCAAGCATTCAAAAACAAAACCAACATCGCCAAAACCCTAGCAATGGAAATCATGCTCTACGCTTCAGCGCAACGGCAAATACAGCGAGCCATCCAACGTTTAGGCATCAAACCTCAAACGACCAACATGGCAGCCATAATTGTGAGCAAAGACCCGACAGAAATTGCAGGTCTGCTAAAATCGATTGAAGCTTGTGTTGGCTCTGCTGCTGAAGATAATGTCTTGGAGATGAGTCAAGCCAAGGAAGAAAAAATCTGCATTGCATTCCAAATTACAGACGCCGAGTTGGACTCAGTTATAACCGGCACAAAACGTGAAGCTGTAGTTGATTTGGTTATTGAACGGGCTGCGTTGCTGGCAACTCAACTGTGACTACATCATTTTTTCTTTAATCACTGCCAACTCATCGCTGGGTTTTAGCAGTGAAATCCCCGTTAAGCCCCCGATAACTTCAATGAGCAAAATCCGGTCAGGATTCTTCATATCGGCTTTCCGCTTGATATCCGAGGCGGCGGCTTCAATAATGTCTTGGGAATGCAATGAAGTGAAGCGTTTTTCAATCGTAACCCGAAAAGATTCCCCTTCGCCAATCCGAACCGCTAACTCTAAGGCAACACGCTTTATTTCCTCCAAATCTGAGGGGACAACACGTTCGATGGGCAAAATGCGCAGAGCATAACGGAACTCATATGGTCGCTCTTTTAGGATGTCGCGAAGCTTTTCGATTGCAGTATAAGGATCCAAGCTGGTTTTGGCGATGATTAAACCTCGGATTTTGGTTTTGCTTGTTTGTGCCTGTTCATCGCCCAGCTTCTCCTTAAGCAGGAAAAACAGTTCATTGCACATTGCTCGCTCGTTGCCGCGTTGGGTCGTAGCTAAGAGATTAAAGTCACTTATCATAAACGCTCGCACAGAACAGAAAACACAGATTGGTTATTTTTGCTTTGCCTTTAAAATCAAAAAAAGTTTGGCACTCTCTCTGTTTACCGGATGATCCTAATAAGCGTCTAACTGTGATTTTGCTTGGTTCAAGAGGAGGCAGATTGCGGATTTCAATTAAAAAGATACCTTTTCATGTAGAACCTCTTTGGTTTGGTTTTGCTAAAGTTTAAAAACTTGGGTTTCACTGATATGGAAATACAATGCCTCGATGGCTCAGCCTGGTAGAGCGGCTGCCTCGTAAGCAGCAGGCCGCGGGATCGAAGCCCGCTCGAGGCTCCAAAATAACAATTTGAGTTTTTTCCGATAAGACTGCTATTATTCGAAAAAATTTATCAGTATGTGTAAATCCTGATGCATCCGGTTATTTGACGGTAGATTACTGAGAAAAAACGAGGTAATTTTGGCAGTTTTCAAGTAAATTGAGAAAGGAAAACTACCAATTCAAGATGTTGGCTTTTTTATTTTTTTCTGTTTGGTTTGTCTTTTTGTAGTCATCTCCTTTTGTTTTGACGGGATTGGGTTGGAGTTAACTTGGATTTTGTTTGATAAATTTCCTGTATTTTAAATTGTAGTATACGAAGGCTGCTGACAGCGAGCTTGTGCAAAGCACAAATATGGGTATACTGGTTTCTACAAACATATTTTTGTTCTCCTACACATGAGGGAAGAAGATGATTTCTTCTCTGCGGGTTTCTTTTTTTGGTGAAATTAGGGTTTTTTCCATTTTTCTCACTTTTGTTTTTGATAACAATGGGGTGGGCGCCAATATAAGTGTGGTTGAGATTTGTTCACAAAAATTATGAATTCCTCTGCATTTTTAAGTGTTTTAGGTGAATTTACTGATGATTGTCCCTGGTTTTAAGGAATATGTAGACGTTAGTTAAACTCAATGCAGGCCAAGTACTGTAGTTGTGTCGCACTCATATCCGTGGATTGCGGGGCTGCGGAAATGTTTATTATGTAATGCTACACTCGAAGCGTATTGCAGGGAGGCGAAAGCGTGAACCTTTTCGGGTACCATCACCACGAAGAAAAACTAAAATGCCCATATACGGGATGCGAAAAAGTATTCGACAAACCAACCATCATAACTGACAACACAGTCATCCCAAGACAAACCCATTATGCATGTCCCTACTGCATGAGCAAACTAACTCTGATCACTGCAGACGAAAAAATCGTCAGCGTAAAACCAACAGAGTACCCCATGGTGTTTGATTCTCCAGCCAAATGCGCCCTCTTCAGCGGACTTCTTCAAGGCGAAGGCATGCTAACTCAAGATGAATGCCTAATCTGCCCCAAAGTCCTCCAATGCAACAAACGTAACAAATAACGTCTAAAGTCTTATGTTAAAGGATCCAGATCCAGAGGACGATTGCTTCTCTGTGAGTTCAATATGTTCGATAATAATTGCTGTTCCCATAACTACTCTATGGTCAACGTTTCCTGTGATTGAAACGCCCATTTGATCTCTTAGTGATACCCATTTCCGGTGTACAGCAACAACTGTTTGATTGGCGATTTCCATTTGGTATTCATGGTTAGTGAAGTCGCCATAGATGCGCATAAACTCCTGTCCGTCTTTTTCGACCCAGTATTCTTGGTGACCCAAAGTTGCTACCTTCTTTTTAATTGTTCCCAGTGTTGTGCCGTCTGGAGTGTAGAGGGTGAAATCATGGCGTATCGAGAGGGTTTTGCCGTGCATATGCATAAGCTCTTGGCCATGTGTGTCCGTGACTTGGAATTTAGGCGGGATTTGGAGGAGATTGCCATCTGCTGCGCCCAGAGGGTTCCCTTGGAGGTCTTGGAAGTCGTAGTGCTCGTGGGCTGAGAGGATTTTCTTTTGAATGATGAATTCGTTTGTTTCAAGCAGACTCATATCAATCACTTGTTAATGAGCGCTGTAGGCTAAAAAGTCTTCCCAAGCCCGTCTATCGTCAAACTTTCTCTTCCTCAGTAGCTTCTGATTACTATAGCGTCTAACCTGAAAAGCAAAGCAGTTAAGAACCTACGATAATTCTGAGGTAACTAAAAATGAAACGGTTGAAAATTAAAAATTAAAAAAAGGAAAAGTTAGGTTGGAGAGGTTTATTCTTCTCCGCCCATGCCTGGGGGCATGCCGCCGGGTCCGCCTGGACCGCCTTTTGGTGCTTTGGCTGTTATGACGTCGTCGATGCGTAGGATCATGGCTGCTGATTCGGCTGCGGATTTGATTGCTTGTTCTTTGACGACTATTGGTTCGATTACGCCGTTCTCGATGCTGTTTTGGAGTTTGCCGGTGAATACGTTGATGCCTATGTTTTTGCCGTCTGCTGAGTCGTGTCTGCTGCGGAGTTCAACAAGGATGTCGATGGGTTCAAGGCCTGCGTTCTCTGCTAAGGTGCGGGGTATAACTTCCACTGCGTCTGCGAATGCTTCCACTGCGAGTTGCTCTCTGCCGCCGACTTTGGTTGCGTATTTGCGGAGTTCCTTTGCGATTTCGATCTCTACTGCGCCGCCGCCTGGAACAATCTTGTTGTTTTCGATAACGTCTGAGACCACTGATAGTGAGTCGATCATGGCTCTTTCTGCTTCGTCAACGAGGCGTTCTAAGCCTGCGCGGATTAGGATTGCTACGCTGTGTGCGTCTTTACATTTTTCTACGAAGATCATTTTGTCGTCGCCGATTTTGCGTTCGTCAACGAGGCCGGCCATTCCGAGGTCTGCTGGTTTGAGGTCGTCTAGTTGGCTGATTACTCGTCCACCTGTTGCCCGTGCAAGTTTGTCCATGTCGGATTCTTTTACGCGTCTTGCTGCCATTATTCCTTCTTTGGCGAGGAAGTGCTGAACCATGTCGTCGATGCCTTTTTGGCAGAACACCACGTCTGCGCCTGAAGCTTTGATTTTCTTTACCATTTCTTGCAGCATGCTGGTTTCTTGGTCGAGGAACGCTTTCATCTGAGAGGGGTCTTTTATGCGGATTTCTGCGGTGATCTCGGTTTTCTCGATTTCTAGCGCTGAATCTAAAAGTGCGATTTTCGCGTTTGTTTTGGTTTTGGGCATTCCTGGGTTTACGACTTCTTTGTCTATGATTATGCCTTGGATTAGTTGGGTTTCAAGGAGGCTTTTGCCTGTTTTCTTAACGAGCTGGATGTTGTCGATGTCTGCTATGGTTTTGTCTCCGCGTTTCTCAGCGATTTGCAGAACTGCGTCGATGCTTATTTCTGCTAGGTGCTCGCGTGCTGTGCCTACTGCTTTGCTGCTCATAGAGGTAAGTGAGACTTTGAGGAGTGTTTTGCGGTCGGTTATGTCTAGTGGTGTAGCGATTTTGTTTATGACTTCGATTGCTTTTTGGCTGGCTTTTCGGTATCCGCTGACAAGGATGATTGGGTGAATGTTTTGGTCTAAGAGCTCTTCTGCTTTTTTAAGCAGTTCGCTGGCAAGTACTACTGCGCTGGTTGTTCCGTCGCCGACCATGTCGTCTTGGGTTTTGGCGATTTCAACCATCATTTTTGCTGCTGGGTGTTCGACGTCGATTTCTTTGAGGATTGCTGCGCCGTCGTTTGTTATTGTTATGTCTCCAAGAGAGTCAATGAGCATTTTGTCCATGCCTCTTGGGCCAAGTGTTGTTTTGAGAACTTCGCCGATTACTCTTGCGGCCATTATGTTGTTGCGTTGTGCTTCTTTTCCGCGGCTGCGGGTTGTTCCTTCTTTAAGAATAAGGACTGGCTGTCCTGAACCGGTTGTTGTTAAATACGCCATACGGTATCACATCTTTAATAGAACTATTTGTTATATTGGAAATAAGCAAAAAGGAGGCGCAAATATAAACTTTTAGCTTTGTTTTGACTTGGTTTGGGCTGGTTTCTGTAGTTGAATGAGGCAGGTTAAGTTTGACGCTTTTTTTGTGTGACGTGATTGTTTTGGTAAGTTGAGATATTTTGGTTGGCACCAGTTTTAGTTGTGATTTTTCTTGTAAAAAGGAGGGCCCTCTCTCGTTTTTGGATGGGCTTGTTTTGGGGTGTTTTCCTGGTTTAGGGTTTGTTTCGGCTTCTGGTTAGGGTGAAAAAAGGCGTAAAAAGGCGTTTAAAGACAAATAAAGACATAAAAAGGCGGAAAAAGACAAAAAAAGGCGTCGCTCAAAAAAAGCCCGTCGAACCCTTAAGTGCAAACCCTAACACACTTTTCAGATCCACGCGGTCTCGATTTCTTTAATTTGGTTAAAGTAAGGATCGTCTGTGATGCAGACTGCCTTCCAGTTGGCTGCTGTGGCGGCAATCATGCCGTCACCCATCGAGAGACGATACTTATGACGCAGCTCAGCGGAACCCTCAGCTATTTGGTCATCAACTGGAATAACTTTAAAGTCTTTTTTGATTAAGGTGGCTCTTACTTTGGCAATTTCCCGTCCTTGGCGAACAAGAGAAAGGTTGTATGTTTCATGAACTACCACCGCTGAAACATATTTTTCTTTGAGCTTTCTTTTTTCCTCAATTCTTCGCCGTAAATCAAAGTCCCTCGAGTAAAAAAGCTCCACAAAAAATCTGCTGTCAAAGTTTGCCTTATTCATCTTCATGCCTTAGCTTATCAAGCAGCTTATTCATCTCGTCCACAGTTGCAAACTCAGAGCCTGAACCAATCATGTCCCAAATTGTTTTTTAAGGCTTGTAGAGTACTCCCTCGTCTGTATCGATAACTGCAAGTTTTGTTCCTTCCTCAATCTTGTATTTTCTACGTAGCTTCACAGGAATAGTTGTTTGACCTTTTTTGGTTACAACAACTTCAGCTTCTTTGGGTTGGTTTTCCGCTACTTTGGTATCCATCTTTTGCGCCGTATTACTTTCTATTATGTATTACCTTTAATGTTTACGGAAAATTTCGGCGTACTACCTAATGTTTGAAGACATTGGAAGGCTATCTTCTTTCGACAAAAAATATTTAATGCGCCACTAACTCCTTTATAGTGATTATACAATTTTTTGGTGACTTAAAATGCAAGAAGAAAAACAAAAACTTGACCTCTTGATTATCGGCGCTGGACCAGCTGGCTTGGCCGCGGCAATTTACGGATCTTGGCTCGGTTTGAAAACTGTGGTTTTGGAGTCAGGCATCATTGGAGGCAGGGCTTGGATGGCGCCGCACCTTGAGAATCTTCCAGGTTTCGAGTCCGGCATCAAAGGCAGCGACCTCGTTGAAAAGATGCGGATGCAGGCACTGCGTTTTCACGCCGACATCCACGACAACGAAGAAGTCATCGGGTTAGAGCTAAAAGGCGAAGTTAAACGTGTTGTGTCGCGAAATCAAACCTACGAGACTTCAGCTCTTATCATCGCAACAGGAACACAGAGGCGCAAACTGCTGGTTCCGGGTGAAACTGACTTTTTGGGGCGAGGAGTCAGCTACTGCGTCACCTGCGATGGCCCCCTCTTCAAACACGCCGCCGTGGCGGTTATAGGCAATGGAGAAGAAGCAGCAATTGATGCCCTATTTATGGCGGATTTGGCAACCAACGTACTGCTTATCACCAACGAACGGGAAGTCGATGTCAGCGGCACTTTAATTGGTCGGCTCCAAAAGAAAACTAATGTCGAAACCCTCAAAGCCCAAATCCAAGGAATTGTTGGGGAACAAATCGTTAAAGCCATAAAAATCCTCGATTACTCCACAGGGCAAGAGGTGGAGCGCCCGGTTCGGGGCGTGTTTGTTTCGTTGGGCGGGGTACCGTTGACGGCAATTGTGAAAAGCGCTGGGGTTGAAACAGAACGGACGGGTTGCATTGCGGTGGATCGGCAGCAGAAAACGAACGTGGATGGGGTTTTTGCGGCGGGTGACTGTACTTGCGGCGGAATGCAGGTGGTTACGGCTACAGGTGAAGGAGCAATGGCTGCCATGCAGGCTTCAGCTTACGTGCGAAAGTCACTGTAAAATAATAACCAGTTTTGTTCGATTAAATCATTGGGCTGCATTGGTTACATTTCCGCTGAGTCCAAGTGGCTCGTCAGATGCAATGATCCGCTAGCTTGCTGGAGTGCTATTACAATCACACAAGTTTAAACGCGCCATCTAATGCTAGATTAACAGTGGTTTTTATGGAAAAAGACATGCAGAAATACCTTATGTTATTGAAAGTCGATAGCAAAAAAACATATGACTTCTATAAAGTTATGACAACAATGCCCCAAGACGCTGCAGAAGGAGTAAAAATTTGGGGTTCATACAACCTATTTGGAAACTGGGATTTCGCTATCTGGTTTGAAGCGAAAGATAACGAAGCCGCTGTACATTTTGTTGGCGAAAAAATTCGATCCATCGACGGCGTCATGGAAACTGTCACGATCCCAGCGATGGCCATGAAAGAATACATGTAAATTTTTTTCTTCTTTTTCTTTTTTAATAGGGGTGTGCAGAATTTAAA
>PLSP01000104.1 GCA_003165195.1 Candidatus Bathyarchaeota archaeon
AGCTAGCCGATTAGAAGACACAACCTACAATTTAGGAATTAATCTGCAAACACTTTAACCAAAGCAATAATATTCGACAATCACAATGTTTTTTCTTTTATTAATGGATAAGAGTGAAAAAAAGAAATCGTAGAATCTTGCAATGAAGTTTTACCAAGCAACTAGAGTTGTAAGAAAACGAAGAGATTAACAACCCAAGTCATAATTGTTTAATTATTCTTCTTCTTCCTCAGCTTCCTCGGCGGTTTGGTCTGGTTCAGTGGCGGCTTGTTTTTTGGTTTCATTTGACAGAAGCATGTTTATGAGGGCTTTTTGGTCAACTTCGGCTCGTGTTCTCCAGTCCAGCATCAGCTGCCCCTTGTCGTCTTGTGCCAAATATCCATAGCGGATGTAGCGTTCGATGTTTAAACCGATTTTCCAGTTAGGCATTTTTTCGCTAAGTAATTTTTCAACGTCTTTTCTTGGGGCTTGCCCTTTCTTGCTGATGATATATGAAACCGTTATGGCTAAACCTGCAAGATCATCGATGCGCCAACCCATCAGCTTATCCTTAGTTTGCAACTCTCCTCTCGAGGCAACATAGAATCTTGCCTTATCAAGCTCCTCAACGGTGGGCTTATCGGGGGTTTTCTCTTCCTCAAAAATCACTTTAACCTGCAGGTCAAGTGGTTTAAGGTAATCATCCAGCAAATCAAGCACTTTGGGGTATTCGGCTCCTAAAGCCTTATGCAGTTCCGCGCCTCGGACGCCGGGTTTCTGGTGACGCTTGTAGAAGAGCAGTTGCGTTGCTTTCTTAATTTTGCTGCCGTAAACGCCTTTTGATTTGCTCACTTGAGTTCGCCTCGTCTCCATTTCTGCCAGTCTTCACAAGACACAGCTATCGGAACCGACGTTAACTGTCCTTTTAAAAGCTCGGTTTTAGGCTCTTCGAAAGGTCGGATGAAAACAGTTTCTTCCAACCTATCAATATCCAACGTGGCGTAACCATAAGTAATTAGGAAGCTAGTCAGAAACGCTCTCTGCACCGTGTCCTCGTAAGTGACGGCACCTATGAAATCCCAATATTGCAGTTTGCCCTCGGCTCCTTTGTTGGCAATGCAGTTTTTGAGTTCCTGCCATAGACAATTCAACTCCACAGAAAACTCGCGGTCGCTTAGCACCCGTTGCTTAATCAATTCTTCACGGCTTGCAGTGCCGTTTGCCACTTCGGAAGCTTGGATATCTCTCCATCGTTCCCCGATAGGTGCCAACGCCTCCCAGTACAAGAGTCCCTGAGCTAAAGTGTTGAGGCTAATTTGCTCGAACTCAACTAGCGGATTCCATGCATGCAAAAACACGTCAACCATATCTTGTTTGTTTATCTGAAGGATTTTTTCCTCAAGCAGAAAAGGGTCGGTGTAAAGGGAGGTTGACCGATGCTTTACCCATTCACTCTGTATCTTTATGACGGTGGCTAAGTGGTGGAGTGTTTCAGCGTCAAGTTTCAGTTCGTCTGGATGTTGCCACTGCGGAAAATACTCTCTAACCACCGCAATTATCTCGTCAACATTAAGTGCAAAAGGCTCAACTGTGTGGTTTTCGATGGCAACGCACATTTCTATGACCCGTTCAAGTCTCTCCCTGCCCAACGTCTTAGTTTCTTTTGCTTTCTGCATTAGGCGACAACCTCACGAACTACTGATTTTCCCTCAAGATTCTGAACGGTGATGACGTTAGCATCTTGCTGGGCAAACGTGATTTGGCTTGGCGTAATTACAACGTACTGCGTGTTAGCATCTTTAATGATATTAAGTAGGACCTTGGCGATCATTTCTCGGTTTTTAGGATCCATATGGACGTCGTATTCGTCGACCGCACGGAACGGTGAGCGCACGTGCTGCTGCAATGCTAAGAGGAAACTCATAGTTGCCGTGGTTCTTTCCCCGCCGCTTTGGGTGTAAGCGTCTAATGCAACTGGTTTTCCGCCTTTGAACCCGACAAAGATTTCTAGTCCTGCAGTTTCGATGTCCTTTGCGCCGGAAAGTTGTATCTCACCCGTTGCCAAGGTTTGACCCATAATTCGTTGGTATTCGACATTAACACGGGTTAGCAGATTCTCCATTACTGTTCGCCATGACTGAAGGCGGATTTCAACTTCCTCGAGTGTCTTTTCCCGGTTTTCAGATACAAGCTGCGCCTTTTCTTTGAGCTCCAAATAAAGTTTTGAGTAGGACTCATACTGGCGCTCAATATCCTCTGAAATGCCCGCCAACGCAGCTATGTGCCCGTCGGTTAAGCTGATGTCCTCTTGAATTTCGGATGTGGATTTGGCGGTTGCTATGCGTTCGCCTGTTAACTGAGCTTTTTGTGTTGTTGTGTTGAGGTTTTCCTGAGCTTCTTTTAGGGCTTTCTCTGTTTCTTTCATGCTTACTATGGCGTTTGCCCGTTTAAATTCCAAAAGTGCAAGTTTCACCCGTTTCTCCAAAACTTCGCCGCTGAACTGGTCCGCTGACTCCTCTAACCTAAGCATTTTGTTTTGGGCTTCTTTTGCGCGTTCGTTTGCTCGGCTGATTTGAAGCTGCGCGTTTTTAAGCATCTCTTTGAGGTTTTCGGTACGAAGTAGCTTAAACTGACTTTTATGCGCTGCAATGGTGCTCTCAAGTAACTGGACCTCTTCAATTAACTGAGACATGACTGTTTGAATGGATTGATTTTGGGCGATTTCTCGTTCAAGACTTAAGCGCTCGTCAAAAGCCGCCCGTGCATTGTCTTTTAGCGTTTCCTTTTGGCGTTGCTGGCTTTCCAACTTATCGTCAATAGCTTGCTTTTCAGCCTCTATCTTGCCCAGTGCATCCTGATTTTTGTTTAGGTTTGCCTGCAAGCTCCTAACTATGCTTTCCCGTCTTTCAACCTCTGCCCAGGACAACTCTCGGTCCAAAAACCGCCGCTTAAGCTGTAACTGTTTTTTCTCCTGGAACTTCTCGTACTGTTCTCGCCAGTAGTTGAGTGTTTGTTGTGCTTGCTCGAGAAGTTTGCTTACGGATTCTTCTTGGGTTAGTATACGGGTTAGTTTGGTTTTTGCTTGAACAACGTTTTCTCGGAAAGGCTCTAAGCCGACTGCAGCTTCAACCATCCGTAGTTTTTCGGTGTTGCTTAGTACACTGAATTGCTCAACCATGTTCTGGTGCATAATGATTAGCATGTTGTCGGGATCAACGCCGAATCTGCCGAGTAGTCGTTCAATGTCGTGTTTGCCAACTGCTCGGTTTTCAAATTCGAAACCGTATTTGCCATCTCGCCGTAAAACACGAGTTAAGTAAAGTTGGTCTTTGGTGTATTTTGGCACAGGACGTTTGTTTCCCTGTTTGCTGTTATCTAAAACTAATGTTACTCGGGCTTGGTCTTGTCCCCAGCGGATAAGGTCGCTTAGTTTACGGGAGCGCTCCGTGTAGCTTTGTCCCAGTCCCACTGATATTGCAAGCAACAGCGAGGATTTCCCTGCGCCATTGGGTCCGCCAATCACGTTTACGCCTTGCTTGAACGGTACCCTAGCATACTCGTAACTCATGAAATTTTCAAGTATAACTTCCTGGATTAACATTAAACTATCTATGCCTTCAAATTGAGCGTTCCTACTAATGGAAAAGCGTCTTATTAAAACAATTTGACACATTTATGCCGATTATCGCCACAAAATTGCATGATTGAATCATATCCGCCAACTCTATTTGGCTAATGCAAACAGGGCTTCAATCTACCTGACGATAAGCCCCTTAAAAAAGCATGCAAGCCTAAACCGAAAGAGTGGCGACATAACATTTCAAATCTTCGCAGTCAATAAAAGAATCCATGCCCAAACCCTTGCCTTCAAGAATGTCCACAAACTTGTTTAGCTCAAACGCCTTCTTGAGCCCAGTCACCACAAGTTTGCCCCCGCCTTTGGTTACCCTTTTGAGTTCACCCAAAGTTACCGATGGTTTAGGCATGTTCTGAAGCACCGTAAAAGCGAAAACAATATCAAAAAAGCCTTCCCTAAAAGGTAAATGGTCAACATCCGCCTGCAACACCATAACGTTTTCAAACGCATTTGCCTGATCTTTGGCTTTGAATAAAAGCTTGCGAGAAATGTCAACTCCAAAGACCAATTTCACCTCACCTGCCACATGGCTAAAAAACAAGCCTGAGCCGCAGCCAGCGTCCAACACTGCACAGCCAGCAACGCTAACATTTTGCAGCGCCGCCAAATACTTTGCCTCCTGCTCCTTTGCATAGCGTTCCTCGTACATTTCAGCAGTCAAATCATAGCGTTGCATTACCGTGCGCTTGTTTTTCCAACCTGACATTGGGGCGCCTTCAAGAAATCTTATGTACCCAAGCACTGACTAAAATAGGTTGGCTGAACAAAAATTGGCGCAACCAAACAAACTCTCTGTGTTAACGCAACCATCGTTGGCTGAAGCTGCCAAACTGATTGAGAAAGCTTTCGCACAAAGAAGAACCCTAATTGTTGCAGGTACATGCCACGTGAATTATGTTGGTAGAGCAAGCTCAACCCTGGAGCCGGGCGAACGCATCCTGATTATCAAATCAGACGGCTCGTTGCTTGTTCACCGTCCAGTCGGGTACGAACCAGTTAACTGGCAGCCCGCTGGCAGCGTCTTTCACGTTCGTCTCAAAGACGATGGCGACCTGGAAATACATGGAATTAGACAGACGCCCAGGGAAAACGTGAAAGTCGCCTTCAAAGATGTACTTATGGTTTCAGCTTTAGCTCTTGACGACTCGGGAGAATTTGTTCTGTATGCCTCAGAAGACGACATGCACCGAGCGATCTTGCTTAAACCCGAATTGTTTGAAGAAGGCTTCAAACCGATTAGTTGGGAGAAAAAAACTGAACCAGGTTTTGTTGACATTTACGGCGAAGACAAAAACGGTAAACTTGTTATTGTGGAGGTGAAACGCAAAACCGCTTCAAAAGAGGCAGCTTTGCAACTGGCGAAGTACATTGAGCCCATCAAAGCTAAGGTTAACCGTGAGGTACGTGCGGTGCTTGTGGCGCCAAGCCTCGGCAAAGATGTCCAGAGGTTGCTGGTGTCGATGGGGTTGGAGTTTAAGGCTTTAGATCCTAAGCAATGCGCTGAAGTCCTAAAGAAGGCCGAACTCACCAAGCTTGAATCGTTTTTTAACCAAACTTGATCATAACTTAGTACAAGTCTATGCATCAAGTTTGACTTGATTAAGCCTCAATTTTGATTTGCTTTTGATAGCTTTCGCCACGCCAAGTTAATGCACTATAAGCTGAAAGTACGAGTAGAACAATTGCAACCGATAATCTGATAATAGTGAAAGCTTGAATTGCGTAGAAAACAGCAAATACGGCTGGGAATGGGCCTATAAACACGTAGAAGAAGACGGCGACACCTAAGCCATAGTTTTCTTTGTAGTCTTTTAGGCTGCGTTTGCCAAAGTATAGTGCATATAATCTGCCCAGGCCAAATGTGCATTTTTTGCAGTTATAGCAAGGTCGCAGGCAACCCAGAAATTTAAGCACACCGTAGACGGCGATGAGGGCAACAATGAGAAACACCACTCCTGCGGCCAAGTTGAACAGCAGAAAAGCCACTGTGTCCAAGGCAATCCACAGTGCAAGCGCAAGATTGCCAAAGATCGTATATGTTTTTGGAAATTCGATGCTGATTCTTCCCACTCCAAACAAGGATTAAGTGAAAGGCAGATATGAAACTTTTCACTTGCATCAAAAATCCATATTCGCCATTAGAATGGGAGGCATTAATCTACGCCAAAACACGCTAAAACACGCAGGTCCACGGGGAAAATCTTTTGGGCACGCTACGGCACGGGAAAACACGCTAAAACACGCAACCTGCCAACGATCCAGACTCCAAACCAATAAAGCAACGCAAAACGCAAACAACAAGAACCGGAAAAAAACCAGTCATAGAGTAGAGTCTGAGGGATAGGGGCCTACTTTTTACATAGGTTTTCTGCATCTAAAAAGGGGCTCTAAGCGTCGCCCTTTAACCTACGTAGGCGGAACTCAGAGGAGGGATAGGGGTCTACATTTTACATAGGGTTTCTTTAGGTAAAATTGGACGTATGGTACCGCCCTTTTAGACGTAGTTTCGATGCAAGGCAAAAGTATAGGAGGGATAGGGGTCTACTATTTGAAACTGATTTCAACAATCAAAAAGGCGAACTTAAACCAGACCACCTTAGAGTGGATAGGGTCTAGTATTTACAACAAACTCCTATCGGTAAACATGGAAGCTAAATCGGGATGAAAAAATCGCTAATTATAGAGTTTCTGCATTTGGAAACAAAAAAAGCCAGCCAAAAAACTGGGTTCTTTTGTCAGATAAGCACAAACGTTCCACCGATGAGAACACGATTATAACAATTCCACAAATGATGATTAGAGACCCTAATTTCTGCAACAAATTTCCAAATATAAATGGAACAAAAAATAAATCAAAAAAGAAAAAAAAGAACTATTCTTTCGGTTTGTTATTTTCTCGGCAGAAAACCGCAGCAGCCACGGTTGTCGTCCACAACCCGTTTTTGTCTCCTGCTGCGGATTGAGTTATGTTTGCTGTTTTGATGATTAAGCCAGTGGTTTTGAAGAGTTGTTTGCGTTCGTCCCACGCGACTTCGGGGTCAAACTGGATGCCCATTGTTGTTGCCAACATTGTGGCTGCCAAATCCTCTGCATAGTCGCCTGCTGACTCGTCCGTTTGCCCAAAAGTGTGATGCTCTGAGAGGTACCCGTACTGGTTTTTGCCGCTTGGGATTGCTACGCCGATGGATGACACAACTAGTCTGTGCGGTTCGTTGGTGGCGTTGCGGGCGATAACGACGAAGGTGATTTCGCCTGGCTGCACAAGTTTTTGCCCTTTTTCGCGAGTCAACTGCTCGCATCCCGGAGGAACAATGCTTGAAACACTCACCAGGTTGCACATCTGTATGCCGGCGTCTCGCAGAGCTAATTCAAAAGATTGGAGTTGCTCCTTATGTTTCCCAACTCCTTTTGTTAGAAAGAAGTATTTTGGTATCATGATAGAGTCGGAGATAACGATTACCGAATGCATTTATTAGCCTTTTGTTTCCGAAATAAGTTTCGAAGTTACGTCTGGAGCAATAGCGAGGAAGCGTCATTCTACAGAGCGACTGAACTTTAGTTGAGGGTTTAGAAAAAGCTAATATGGGCTTTTTGCTTAGGTTTTTAATCGTGGGCCTACGCGTTTGGAGCTGAATAGACATTAGCAAGTGCGTGGGGCTTGTCCACATTGTTGACATAGCGCTAGCGAGGTCATCGAGTTTGCCTCTGGAAGCATTTTATGCGCGGCTTACTTCAAAGTTAATGCCTTTATGTTTCAGAACACAATAATAATTCACGCAAGAAACAATTTAGCGCACTGAGGAACAAATTTGTCACCACATCAAAGCGTCTTCAAAGATGAGGCAAAACTTGACATAAACTACATTCCGCAAACGCTGCCTCACAGAGAACGCGAACAACGTTTGCTAATGGAATTCTTCAGCTACATCATACGGTGCCCTGAACGGATGGCTCAACGCGTTATCATAACTGGAGATGTAGGAACGGGAAAAACAGTTCTCGCCCAGCATTTCGGCGAAAACCTCACAAGCGAAGCCAACAAGCGAGGCATAAAATTCCGTTACGCTCATGTGAACTGCAGAGAATTCCGCGGCAGCCTGCTCCCAATAATCCATCATGCCATAACAGTTTTCCGCCCCCAGTTTCCCGCCCGGGGGTACAGCGCAGAAAACATTCTAACAAACCTTATGCAGGTTTTAGACGAGGAAAACGCTTTTCTGGTGCTGGCACTTGATGAATTTGACACATTGGTCGAGAATGAGGGTTCAGACGCCATTTACAAGCTGACCCGTCTGCAGGAAATGCGCCAAGGCAAACCCCAGCGGCTATCCTTCATTTTCATTATGCGAGGCCTAAAGTCGCTGGAACTGCTAGATGAAAGTGCAAAAAGTACCTTGCAACGTAGCTTAATCAGCTTGGAACGATACAACAAAGCGCAATTGGTTGACATTTTAGCTGACAGAGTCGGGTTGGCGTTTGAGTTAGGCGCAGTTGAAGAAGACGTGGTAGATTTGGTTGCAGAGTTGGCTTTCTCGGAGACTGGAAACGCCCGTTTCGGAATTGAGCTTCTATGGCGTGCAGGAAAATACGCTGACGCGCAGGACGCAGATCGGGTTGAGCCTGAATGTGTTCGAATGGCAGTATCCAACATTATCCCAGGAACTAAACGCAGCGACCTTACGGGGTTGGGGATACATGAAAAAATGTTCCTTTTGGGCATCGCACGTTTTTTCAAGGAAAATGAGCAGGCTTATGCTTCACTCTCTGATGTTGAAAAAAGCTACCAGATTGTCTGCGAAGAGTTTAACCTGAAACCCAACGGTCACACCCAACTTTGGAATTACGCCCAGTTTTTGTCTTCACTTGGGATTTTGAAAACCGAGGTTTCAATGGCAAAAGGAAGATCAACGCATGTTTCGCTGCTTTCGATTCCAGCCGTCAAGCTAGAGAAAGAATTAAGCTTCAGTTTACAGGAAGAAAAAAGGAATATGTGAGGCCGCCATGCAGTTTGAGGATGTTTTCTCGTCAAAGCTAAGGATGAAAATACTAAAGTTACTTTATCAACTTGGGCAGCTGAACGTTTCAGACATTACACGCAGGCTAGACGCTAACTTTACGGCGGTTTCTGAAAACCTGAAAATTCTAGAAGCTGAAGGGATTCTAAAGGAGTTATCTTATGGCAGAGTCCGAATGTACCGATTCAACGAAGCCTCAGCCAAAGCAAAGGCTGTTCAGGGCATAATTGACGCATGGGAACAAAAAAAGTAGCTTATTTGTTCTCAGGCTCTTTTTTTCCTCAGCAAGCTTGCGAAACTTTCTGTCCACTCATCTCATCTGCCTCTTCAACCGTTAAATTCTCATTTCTATTTCGTCTATCATTGTTTGACAAAACATCCCCAAAGTTACAGCGACCAAAAACAAGTCTTACCCGAGCTACCAAACCTGATAAAACTATGATTTTTGAAGCGGCCGAAGCATTACAGTTACATTCTAAATCTAAACAATTAAAAGAAACGAAAAACTAGTATTCAACTGAAAATAACAGGTAAGAGGAAAAAGATTTGGCAATGGTTGATGTATCGGGCAAGGATGAAATTTACCGGGAAGCAACCGCTTCGGGAACTATAAAGTTAAAAGCAGAAACCATCCGTTTGGTTAAGGCTGGCAAAATAGCGAAGGGCGATCCTATTTGCACTGCAAAAATCGCCGGCATCCTTGGCGCAAAGAAAACCAGCAGCCTTATCCCCCTTTGCCACCCACTGCCTCTTGCAAGCGTTAACGTGGACGTAGCAGTATTAGACGATACCTCAATTGTGGTTTCGGCAACTGTAAAAGCGAAGGCGCAGACAGGAGTGGAGATGGAGGCCCTCTCAGCGGTTTCGATGGCGTTGCTCACGGTCTGGGACATGACTAAGCAATATGAGAAAGATGCCGGTGGTCAATATCCTTCAACAGCCATCGAGAACATTCATGTGGTGCGCAAGTTCAAACAGGTGTAAATGATGAGTGAAAGTTCTAAGCAACATAAAGAAAAAACAACTAAAACCCTGAACTTCGTCGTCTATATTTGCAGCACCTCACGCTTCAAACAAATCGAAGCAGGTGAGAACGCAGTCAGCGATGTCGCCGGTGACTCAGCAGTTGAATTAATCAAAAAAGCAGGACATAACGTTGTCTTCAAAAAAATCATAGCAGACGATGAAACCATGATTCAGGATGCTCTAATGTACACTATTGGGCTGCCAAGTATCGACGTCGCTGTCTTCTCAGGCGGGACAGGTATCACTCCCACTGACATCACAATCGAGACAGTTACGCCTTTTTTGGAAAAAACACTACCGGGGTTCGGCGAATTTTTCAGGCGCATAAGCTTCGATAAAATCGGCTCAGCCGCGGTTTTGTCTCGTGCAATTGCTGGAGTGGCCAAAGGTAAGGCTTTGTTCTGTATCCCAGGTTCGCCTAATGCTGTGCGTGTAGCCTTAGAAATCCTTATTTTGCCCGAGGCTCCTCACATCGTTAAGCACGCGCGTGAACAACGTTGAGTTTAACAGACAATTGCGGCAGGCCCCTTCTTAATCTACGGATATCAATTACCCAGCGATGCAACAATCGCTGTGTATACTGCCACCGTGAAGGCGAAGTTCTGCGCGCCAACCGCTCATCTGAAAAAATGACCGTTCAAGAAATCGTCCGTTTCGCCAAAATCGCTGTTGAGTTAGGAATTGCCCGTATCAAACTTACCGGCGGGGAACCACTAATGCGCAAAGACCTCCCCAAAATAGTCTCAGGCATCACCCTAATTGAGGGCTTGAGGGATCTTTCGTTGACGACAAATGGACTATTACTCTTGGGTATGGCAGAGGACCTGCATAAGCGTGGGTTGAAACGGGTAAACATTAGTTTGCCGACACTCAACACCGACACATACCACCGTTTAACAGGTGGCAACCTGCAAGATGCCCTCTCAGGGGTCAAAGCAGCTATAAAGGCGGGTTTCTGCCCAGTCAAGCTAAACATGGTTATTTTGAAAGATGTTAATGTCAGCGATGTCCCAGCCATGATTGAGTACGCCGCCCAAAACAGAGTTATCCTGCAGCTTATTGAGCTGGACCCCATAAACGTAGGCGACGACTACTATGCTACGCACCACCGTAGCCTTGACGAGCAAGAGCGTCTTCTGCGAGAGAAAGCTGTGTCAGTTGAGCAGCGTCCGTACATGCACAATCGTCTGATCTATCATCTACCAAATGTAACCGTTGAAGCGGTGCACCCCATTGAGAACAGCGATTTCTGCATGCATTGCACTCGGATGCGCATTACAAGCGATGGCAAACTCAAGCCATGCCTTATGAGAAACGACAACCTGACTGACATCCTAACACCAATGAGGCGAGGCGCAGACGACGAAGAATTAAAGAGCCTATTCATCCAATCAAATATGTTAAGAGAGCCCTATAACAAAAGCGCTTAATTAAAAAAGCCGATTTTTTTAGTTATAAGTCTATTGCAATTGCTTGCTGCTTAGTCGTGTCTAACAGGGCAAGGCTGGGGTTCCCCGTCAAGTAGCCGCAGAGTTCTCCCGGGTTTATGACAAGCGTTTTGTCTTTCTTTTCAATGCTACGGTTATGGGTGTGTCCATGGATAACGGCGTCGAAATATCCACTTTCAACTATAGCGTTAAGAAGTTCCGTTTGTGTTCCATGCAACAACGCGATTCTGTAACCTTCGATCTCTATTTTCGCGAACTGGTCGTGGATCGTGCAGTTGCCGGTTTCGCTAAACCGTTTCTTAAGCAGCTCATGATCGCCGTCGTTATTGCCAAAAACCCCGACAAGTTTGCAGTTGAGAGCTTTGAATTTTGGGATCACGAAGCCTGCAACGTAATCACCTGCATGAAGTACTAATCCTGCTTTCTGGTCGTTTAGATATTTGACGGCTTTTTCCACTTGAGGCAAATTATCATGGGTATCGCTCATTATGCCAATAAGCATGGTTATTTCTCATTGTTGTTTTATTCGTTGATTCCATAAAGGCTTTCTGGTTCTTATGCCCCGTAACTGCCCAGCGTTAATGAGGTAATTAGAATGATCTAAGAAGGGTATGAACTAATCTGCAATAGGTAATGCCTGACCCGTAAGTTAACGTTCTGCTTTAAACTGGCTCAGTACGGAAGGCAACTCGCCAAGCCTTTCAATGGTGAAGTCAGGATCTAGCTGGACTTTCTCGATGCGTCTAGAAAGGTAAACCGACTTCATCCCAACAGCCTTAGCGCCCTCAACATCCGCATCCATAGTATCCCCCACAAAAACTGCCTCTGAAGCAGAAACCTCAAGCCTTTTCAAGGCTTTCTTGAAGATCTCTGGGCTGGGCTTACGCTTATTAACCGCTCCAGAAACCAAAACCACATCAAACATGCCGTCTAAATGTTCTCTTTGAAGTAGTTTTGTTACACATTCTGGAATTGCGAAGTTAGAGATTATCCCAAGCTTGTATTTCCCATGCAAATCTTGGAAAAGCGCTCGCAAGTCAGGATCGACGGTAACATACTTCATGAATTCGTCACAAAATTCGGCGCTTGCAGAAGCGACAAGTGGGCTGTCTGCGTCGTAGTTGTAGCCGACCATTCTTAGTGTCAATGCAAGGCGAACATTGAAGTGCGGTTCTTCAAGGTTAGGATCGGCTATAGCATAAAGCTCGTCGCGTGATTTGTTGTATGCTTCTTCGAAAGTATCAAAGGCCACTGATACACCGTTTTCTCTCAGAAACAAGTACATTCTTGCAAGTGACGGGCTAGCATAGTCATGTCGCTTCTCAACTAGCATTAAAGTGTCAAACATATCAAACAAAACTGCTTTAATCAACATGTGATTTTCAATCATAAACCCAGTTTTAGCTTAAAATCCTTATCGCCGCCAAAACCCTTTGGAAAGTTACTTTTTGAGCGAAAGTTTTTCTTTCTTAGTGGTTTTTTATTTGTCCCAGAATTCTCTTGTGCGCAAATATTGAATCTTTGCTTTAAGCAAGTCCAAATAGAACTGGTGCTCGTCTGGGTGCATCTTGCCCAATATTCTTGACGCTGTTTCTGGGCCGACGCCTTTAACTTGCAACGCGCGGACAGCCTGTTTCCCATAGCTTAAGATCAAATCTGCCTTTCGCCTAGCAACACTAAGATCTTTAAGTTCCTCAGGAGTAAGTTCTTTGCCTTCCCGTCGCTTCAGCAAATCCTCCTTTAGCTTCTCTACGTTTTGGCTGGAGTAAAGCATGGTTAGCAGTCGTGAACCGCAGTTTTGACATTGAGGCGCATCCTCCAAATCCCTGACCCGCATCTGCATCGTCCAAGCGGCACAGTTCATGCATAGCAATTTAGCGCTCCTGGCTTCAATGGCATTTTTCATTAGGTCAATGTTACTAAGAATCACATGGTCAGGCGCCATAAGCTCAGCGGTGTCAGCGTACTGCATCATAATATGATATGCTAGCGGCGACGGTTGTTGGCGAGAGACGGCGGCGATCGAGATTTTTCCCTCCCTTATCTGCTGGATTATTTGCTTGGTTTTCTGCAGGTCCACTTTATCCATCATGGCTTCCCTTAGGGTTTCATCGTAAATCGGCGTGCCCTCAAATGCAGCTTTGAGTTTTTCGCCTCGTTCAGACATAGCTAAGGTTTTGCCTCTTGGCATAGCGCCGAATCGTTCTGCGATCGCCTTCATCCTTGCCACAAACGGGAACTTGCTGTTTACATAGTTCAGAAATGCCTCGTCAACGCGTTTATCCGACAAATCAAAAAGTTCTTTCGGCAACGCTTCAATCTCAAGCTTGCCAAGTTTATGTGACGTTTCCACAAGTATGTGGTAGCCGTCGGTCCAACATCCAGTGATGGCTTCCCGCTCAGAGAGAACGGCGTCGAAGATGCCTCCAAAAGTGCGGTTGACAATCTCGCCAAAGCATGCGTGAACCACAACATAGCGGTATAAGACTTCAATTACTATGCGGTTCTGTGTAGGCAGCGGCAAGCCCGTTTTGAGACATTCGTCAATCTCCAATGCGGCATCTAAAATCGTGGTTTTGTCAGTTTTCATTTCTGCAGCTAACTGCTCGGAGGCTTCCTCGGGTTTTTTGCCTTCGGCAAGAAGTCGACCGATTTTACCACGCATTTCCCCTGTCTGCTGAGCTAAGTCAAATGGTACAGGGAGGATTTCTCCGTCCCAACCTGATACTGCGGCAGATGGGTCTTCAGCTGGCACTACATGTACTGTTCCCGTTTCATCGTTGATTTGTACCATACGCCAGACTTTGCCGCGGATGATAAAGTGCAACCCAACGCGTGCATGTAGCGTCATAAATTCATCGCCTAGTGTGCCGATTTTGTGGTCGTTTAGAACGTTGATAACTGGGTACCTTTTTTCGTCAGGAATCATCGACAAGTTGCTGTAGTAGTATTCACGTGTTCTACCGGTTTTCTTCAAAATCGTCCCTTCCTGTTCCGTTCTAAGTTTGTAGAGGCTTTCCAAAAATCCCACAACATCCCTCAGTTTTTCAAGGCTTAATGCACTGTAAGGGTATGCTTTAGTCACAATCTTGTAAAATTCATTGAGGGTTATGGTCTGCTTATCCATTAGCACGCCCGCGATTTGGTGCGCAAGAACATCTAGGGCGTTTATATGGAAAAGTACTGGCTCAAGCCTGTTGCCTTTGGCGTTCTCCACCGCCGCCATGGATTCCAATGTGTCATCTGGGAACGCGGTTATGATGACGCCTTCTGAGAGCCGCTCCAAACTGTGTCCGCTTCTACCCACCCGTTGAATAAGGCTGTTGACCTGCCGGGGTGACATGTACTGAATTACTAAGTCCACATTGCCAATGTCTATACCCAGCTCCAAGGTACTTGTGCAAATGATAGCTCTCAATGTACCCGCCTTAAAGGCGTCTTCTACATTGACCCGTTCCTCCCTCGACAAGCTACCGTGATGCACGGCGATATCTGCCCGCCCCAGTTGGTCGAAGCGGTGCCCTAGTAGTTCGGCCACTGTTCGGCTGTTAACAAAAACCAGACTTGACTTGTGAGAGTCTATTAGTTCAAGTAGCCTTCGAATGCGTGCTGAGGCTTCGGGCGAAGTTTCAAGCTGAGAAGCCAACTCATAGTCCTTTGGTGTCGGCGTTAAATATTCGACGCGGTAACGGTAATTTTTCGCGAGCACAGCTTGAACAATGGTGACTTCGCGGTCAACGCCGGCAATAAACCGTGCGACCTCTTGTGGGTTACCAACAGTTGCTGACAAACCGATTCGCTGGAACTCGCGGCACGTTACCTCCAAAAGCCTTTCAAGAGCAATAGTCAATTGTGCACCACGTTTGCACTCCGCCAAATCATGCACTTCGTCTATGATTACGGTTTGCACGCTGGCAAGGTGCCTACGCATCTGTGAACCAGGTAGAATCGCCTGCAACGTTTCGGGCGTGGTGACCAACATCTGAGGAGGCTTTAGCGCCTGTCTGCGGCGAATCTTCATTTCTGTGTCGCCATGCCGAACCTCAACAGATATGCCCAGCTGTTCACTCCAAAACTGTAGGCGCCTGAACATGTCACGGTTGAGCGCGCGCAGAGGCGTTATGTAGATGACTTGGATGCCCCTTTGCTCTTGGTTTTTCCCTTCAACAAGGCGCGAGAACACGGGCAGCAACACAGCTTCAGTTTTTCCTGTTCCAGTTGGTGCAATCAAAAGCATGTTTTTACCTGCTAACACCGGTGGAAATGCCAAAGTCTGAGGCAAAGTGGGCTCGACAAACCCAAGTTGTGCTAACGCTTTGCGTACAGGTTTAGCGAGAAGCTCGAAAACAGAGGCACTTACTGTTTGCATTATTGATTATTTTACTCCTCGTTTGAATGCTTTAACTCTTTGCGGTGAAAAAAGCAAATTTGACCTGAAACCAAGTGATGAAGGATTGGGAAAATTGTGGAGGAGCCCAATTAGGTAGCTAGCCCAGTTCGTTGTTATCTGGTGGACAAATACAAAATAATTTTATTTTGAGCTTTTTTAGTAACTATGTTCATTTAGTTTGCGTTCACAATGACTAACCTGTTCAGTGGCTTTTTCTATAAGTGATTCTTCTATTATTGTTTTTTCCATGAGGCTTTTTATAGCTTCAGCCATGTCGCTTTGGAAGTATGGTTTAACGATCTTTTTACCAAATTCTTTCAGTAAGCTTGCAGGAAAACCATAAAAAGTCAATAGTACCAACGAATCGTCTTCAATAACGATTGAAGATGTCTCAACCATAATATTTCAACCTGAAAATAGTAATGGTTCAAAAACGCTAAGTATGTGTGTGCGAACAAACAAACTCGCACAAATTCAATTTACTAGGTATCTATATCAGTTGCTAAAGGTCAAAGGCTAATCTGTCTCTCCCAAAAAAACTGTTTTTCTAAATCACTAATGCTAGACTCATTCCGGTACCCCAACAAAGTATTCAATTTTGTTCTCTCGTACCCCAGCACCTCTCATCTACTCTTTCGATCCAAAAATAGCATACGCTATGCCTAAACGAAATGTCAAAAAAACAGAAGAATATATTTGACCGGTTGAAGCTCTGTTTAAAAAGGCTAATAATAATTTGATTTTTAATAAATAGAGCAAAAAAGAAATATGAAAGTATTGATCGAAATTTGATGCTTTTAAGCTATAATACATATTTACTAAATTTCATAAAATTTGCCACATTGAATCATGTTAAAGGGAACTTTGGAATTTAGTAAGATTTTTGTCATTCTTGTTTTCGGAGTAATGTTAAATATCTTGTTTGTTCTCGTTAGGAGTTTATGGTCGTTCCTTCGGGGAAACTAGTTTCTAAACGTTTTCGAGTGGCAGCGGTAGCCGTTGTTGTGGTGGCAGTTTTGGTTGTTGCGGTCATATTGTATGATTTTTCTTCTGGATCCAGTTCCAGTGCAATTTCTGCGAATGGCCAGTTGAGTAATGCTGGAGAGGTTTTAGTTAGTGAAGGATCGACTTATCCAGCAATTGTCCATGTAATTAGGGGATCGTTGAATGCGACTGATAATTCCATAAGTGCAAGCGTCGTGGTAGGCGGTGTTATTTCAAGTGTAGCAGGCCAAGAGAATGTGCAATGGACGTTGTTGTTGATTTTGCAAAATCAGACTGCAACATTGGAGACGTATACCGTAAATTTAGAGCTTAATTCGAGTGGTTTTTTTGGTGAATGGAATAACGTAACTACCGGAGAAGTGGTCCCTTGTAACGTGAGTTATGTCGGTAGTTCGCTGTTTGCTCAGGCTAATGTTGATTTGGGAGGCGTGACTCAAATTGAGTGGAATGTGAACTCAGTTTATCAGAGCTATTCTGATGGTGCACTAGTTGCTTATGCTTCTGATACCGCGCCTGACGTTGGGTTTGCAACGTTAAATTTGCCGTCTTAGCGTTTGGTTAACCGAAGATTATAATTAGCTCTTGTGTGAATAACGCTTGTCGGCGGGGTGTCAGAGGCTGGTTTTAAGTCGCCATTTGGGCTTGGATTTTTTTGTATTGGTTTTGGCCTCGTCGGTTAGTGTGTTTTTTGGGTTTTTGAGGTTTGTTAATCTTTTGGGAATTCAGTATTTTTATTTTTATGTACCTAAGATTGTAAGCTTAGTTGTTTTTTCAAGCAGTGTAGATTTGTGGGTTTGGGGTGCTTCGTTATTTGTGGTTGTCTTTGAGGTTTTGTTGTTAACGGCGTTGGGACGTGGAGGTTTTTCTCGTTGGATGGTTTTGCCTTGCGTGTTGGTGATTGTTTCGTTTGCTGTTTTCTTGGTGAATGCTGTCGTGGCTAGTTTTTTGGTTGTGCCTTTGGGTTTTGGATTTGTGGGTTTGACGTCTTTTTTTGGAGCGGGCTATTCAGGTGAAAGGCGACGGGCTTTTGGTTTTGTGTTGCTTGGGGTAGCTGTTTTGATGTTGGTTTTTGAGTTTGGTTCTTTTTTAACTTGGGTTTGGAATGCTTTTGACTATAGTTTTCCGTTTGTTTCGTTTGATCAGTGGAGATTTGCATCTGTGGATGTGGGTTTGTTTTATGTGTTTTATCCTTTGACTTCATGGTTGTTTGTGCTTCTGCTGTATAGTTGGATCTGGATTCCGCTGGGCAAAGCCGCCATAACGAAGGTTTCGGGTTTGAAGGAAGCATTTTCGAGATTATCTGGTGGTATTTCTGTGGGTTCCAATCGGTTAAGTCGAAGAGTGCTGGTATCTATTTTGGTTTTAATTGTAGGCGCTGCAGTTTTTGTGTGTTATTATCAGTATTTTCATGTTTCGACTGGAGTTTTAGCTGGGTCTGATTCTGT
>PLSP01000044.1 GCA_003165195.1 Candidatus Bathyarchaeota archaeon
CGCGCGCCGCATTCGAAATTACAGTACCAAACATTGTTGAAGCCGCCGTAAAAGGTGAAGTTGATCCTTTAGCTGGAGTAACAGAAAACGTTATAGTCGGGCAGTCGATACCAATCGGCACTGGCTTAGTTGAATTGTATATGTCAACATTTGAAAAGCAAGTAAAACAAGGAGGAAAAACAGAAGTATGATAGATATGGATAAAGCGTTAGCGACGGCATGTAAAACTGGCAAGGTGTCCTACGGCACAAATGTTGCATTGCAGAACGCTAAAACAGGGAAGGCTAAATTGATTGTTTTAGCCTCTAACTGTCCAAAAGACATAAAAGAACAGATAGAATACTATGGAGAAATCTCTAAAGTTCCCGTGATAACCTACAAAGGTGGCTCAATGGATCTAGCGGAAGTCTGCAGCAAACTCTTCATTATCTCAGCTTTGAGCATCCGAGAAACAGGAGACTCAGATATTCTCAAAATAACCGAAGAACCTAAACAATAAAAAATGGAGGAAAAAAACTGACAACCGGCATAAAAATCACCTGCGACGAAATGCGTTACATCGCTTTGTTTGAAAGCGTAAGCGGCGCCAGCGTGAAAGACTGCATAATCGACGAAATAGAGGAACGGGCAATATTCATCGTAAACCAAGGGCAAGTAGGCGTTGCCATTGGAAAAGGCGGAAGAAACATCCACACTTTAGAGCGGATGACAGGCAAAAAACACGAAATCATCGAGTACAGCGAAGACCCAGTGCAATTCATGAAAAACGCTCTCAAACCAGCAGCCGTTCGTGAAATACGAGTCACCGAACGCACCGACGGCAAAAAAATGGCAGTCATCACCGTCAATCCCAAAGACAAAGGCGTCGCAATAGGCAAAAACGGCAAAAACGCCGAGCGCCTGCGCTTTTTAGCAAAACGCTATTTCGACATTCAGAACGTCAGCATTTCCTAAAACAGCCCAACCAGGGCTTTCTAGGCGATGAAGCGTCGCGGGATCAATCGCTGTATTGATAAATCTAAAATCCATTAAGCCTTAAACATAAAGTTTTCAGTTAAAGATTATTTATCTTTTCTTCTTTTGATTGAGAAAACTTTCATCAATGTAAAGAATGGATCAAACAGATTTCTTGGCATAAATCGGTGACTTTTAGCGCATCTTAGGTCAGGCTTAGTTTCGGGTCTTTTCTGCAGTTTTTTATGCAAGTTTTATAGCTTGCCCCTGCGAATATAAGGGCGGTGGGAACATGGCTGATCCGGGAGAAGACGAAATCTACTCAATAATGTTCAGCTCGCTGAAACATCCTGTTAGGCGTAAAATTCTTCGGATGCTTGGAATAAAACCCATGACCTTCATGGAGATGGTTGATGAACTTGGCGTTTCAACCCCCCACCTGACCTATCACCTTGAAAGCCTGGGCGAACTTGTTTCCAAACTCGATAACGGCCGGTATAAGCTGTCATCCTTTGGATTAGCCACTGTAAACGCAATGAAGGGCGTTGAGGATGCCCGAGAAACAGAGCCCAATCGGCGATCGCTGTCTTTGAAGTGGAAAACCGTAATTGGTGCTCTACTAATCGCGGTTATGCTTTTGGCTAGCATGGCTGCCATTCAATTGGCCAGTGAAAATCAACTCAACACATCAGTAAGCAAGCTTTCCACTGCCAACCAGCAGCTTACAACTGAAGAATCTTTTTTGACATCCGGTCTAGGTGAAAGCAGAACGCTATCGTTTCTGGAAAATGTCACACAGATAGATACCACAAATTACACTGTTTCATTGGGTAGCGCTGGAAACACAATGACGTATCGCACAGATTTCGGCGGGGTCGTTGAACAAAATATTCAGTATTCTCTCCAAAACGATGCAGGTTCCATGACCGTGGAATTTCGGTTTAGAAACGGTCACTTCTCTAGGTACGAACTCGATATGGGGGAAAGCGCACCTATTTTCACGCAAACCCAAAACACCGATGTTCTCCAACAAGCCAAAAACGTTCTCGCCCGCTACCAAGCCTACTCAAACGACTCATACCTGACAAATATGACAAGCTTGATTAACGAAGTTAACGCAACCAACCTTGAACCGGTGCAGGGAAATATGAAGCTCGAAATGACGGTTTCAGGCAGCACCATAACATTTTTCTGGATGTACACGCAAAATGGAATCGATTTTCAAGCCAAAGGTTTAGAAATGGTATTCCAAAACAACATTTTAACCACCATGACAGACGGCTACTTCTTATTCACCGTCGGAAGCACCACCCTGGGCACCTCCCAACATCAGGCAATCGCAACCGCTGAAAACTACGCCAGAACAAAACTAACCTGGACAATTGACGGCCAAACAGTATCCAACTTCCAAGTACAAGACGCACCCCTATCCGTCGAGCTTATCCCGCACCCCCGAACCGGTTCAGTAGCGTTGATTCCATACTGGTACGTCGAATTGAGCCTAACCAAAACCTACTCAGGCGGCTACAACATTGCAGCGATAGGAATCTACGCAGACACAGGACAAGTCTCAGACGCAAACCTGCTGGTCGGCAGCCCCGAAACATGACCTCAAAAAGACAGACAGGCTTTTTGCTTTTGGTGCTTTCACATTTGAATCATGCATTTAGCCCAATCACTTCTTTACGCTTGCCCCTTTACCGATTTCCTTAGTTGACTGCCGAACTGTTCTTCTTGGAGACTCACGATAACTCAAACCTAAACAATCTCAAAAGAAAAGAAATTTTTTGCCTGCGACTAACCCAATAATCTTTGAAACTACGCTGAATATATGATGGGAGACAAATTAAGCAGCTACATACCGTCCTAAGTCTAGGAGTCGAATATCTGCGCTCCATTTACCTTTCATCAGGCTTAAGCATTAAGCCAAGAACCAAACAAAACAAAATAAAAGACCTCAACCGCATCATTCAACTATGGGGCTTAGATCCCAAAGAAATCCTTTCCGGCAAAACCTGATTTATCGGGTTCCAATACATAGAGACTTGATATTTTTGAGGTTCAAAGCCTAAAAGAATAGAAAAGCTTCAATTCTATACAAGTAAAGAGACTCAATGATGCTTTCATAAAAAGCAAACATCCAAGGTTCAAAAAAGAATTCGCAATAAGCAGTCACCACCCCTTGGGGAAAACCTCTGTCTACGTTATCTCCTTTAATACTCGTGATATCTCTTGGCTGTCAATTCCTAATGTGGCAGCGACTTTGCTTTTGTCTTCATTAGAGAAGTTCTGGACTGTTTTTCTTACTTTTTCCTTTGATATTATGGCAAAAAGTTGTTCTTTAAGCTGGGACAATTTCGTGTCGGAGTGCCATAGGAGGGCGTAGATGTCAGCTATATCTTTGATTAGTTTGTGTTCTTTGTCTCTTCTTGGGGCAGAGTTGATTTTCATCGCCAGCATGACATGTGGTTCTGGTATTAAGACGTTTTTTCCAAATAACTGTTGGGTTTTATGCATTTTTTCTTGGAAGACCAGCGATAAGAGTGGCTCGTCTATTGGTACGAAGCCAAGCAGGTTTTTTATTTCTGGGTGGATGCAGTCAACGATTGGGTCTATGTACAACTGGAATATTTGGTACAATGGAAGTTTGGCTGATTCTTCTGGCGTCAACTCTTTTCCAGTATCTATGTCAAAGTCCTTGACCAGCCTAAAACTCACTGAGCTAAAACCCATGTTTTCAGCTATTTTGATTGTAGTGGCAAATTCCGAGTTTTTCAGCTGTTCTTGGTTCCATTCCATGTTTATGTGAAAGCCAAGGTCAATGTCTCGTGAGCCAATGTAGGTTCTTCCTGTGGCTTTTTCGAAGTTTTGGTTTACGATGTAGTAAATTGCCCATCCGCCAAGCAGGCAAGTTTGGCTTTTGAGTTGAGCGAAGATTGCCTGCATTTGTTCTTGCGAGGTTTTTGTTTCAGTTGATTGATATAGCATGCTGCTCCACCTTGCTGATAAGTTTCTCCGCTGCTTCAGTACATACGCCGTCTTCTTGCAGCAGATCAACGATTAACTGTGGAATACTCACAACTGTTAAGTTTTGCCGTTTAAACGCGCCATAGAAGACATGCTCGTCTGCTATGAGGAGCCTTAGGTTGCCTTTGCCTACTAACCCTTCAACAGTTAATTCTTCATGCCATTTATCAACATCTTCCTTTTTTATGTATAAATCAATTCGGGAAGGAAAAAGGTAATGCTGGACAAGGTTTTCAGCCTGATAAGTTGTGAGAGCATATGGAATGTTAGTTTCTTGAATTAGGTTAAGGGGATTTTTATGCATGTAATCTTTCTTTTCTGGAATGGTTTTTATTTGCAACCAATAGTTGATAAGCCCCGTATAGTTTGTGACTTGGGTGCCTTTCACCAGTTTTAGGGCTTGCAGTTTGTTGAGGAATTCATGCGTCCACGGGAAAGAGGCTTCTGCTGTCTTGGCAAGTTTGTACTTTGTGAGCGTGCCGTTTGGCTCGACTAGTAGAGTTCTGATTATGCGTTCGCGAAGTGTTCCTCTGGTTTTCATGTTGTTCGCCTTGATATATCGGTAAGTTTTTTTCTCATGAATGTTTACAGATATATCGGTAATTGAAGATGTTTAAATACCTTACCGATACACTAAGTGTGCTTTGGTTGGCGCTCCCATGGCTGACTACAACATTGCAGCGATAGGAATCTACGCAGACACAGGACAAGTCTCAGACGCCAATCTGCTGGTCGGCAGCCTCGAAACATAACATCTCTTCTGTTTTGTGGTTTGAAAATCTTTTTTTTCCCTTGAAGAAACACCCCTACCGCCCTATATTTTTTAGTTCAATGGGTACTCGCAGAACATGGCTTAACGGAGTTGTTGGGTCAGTTTTTTTGTGTGGCTTTATTTGTTTTGTGTCGTAGGGCTCTTAGTCCTTGGAGTGTGGAGATGGCGATGAATGTGNNTAGCAGATTGATGGATGGACTGTTTGTGGTTAAGGAGGTTATGTATGACAAGTGAGATCCAAAGACTACTGATGCGGCTAGGGCTAATAGGGGGAGTAGCATCAGGATGTTGCGTTTGTCAACGGAAAAGAGGCGTTTGATGTCTTTGCTGTACACCATAATGCCCAGGGCTAATAGCAAACCGCCTATTTCTAAGGATACATCTATGAGAGACGGCATGGGAAAGCCGAAGCCGACCTG
>PLSP01000091.1 GCA_003165195.1 Candidatus Bathyarchaeota archaeon
CCTCGAACGTGTTATAGATGTAAAAACTTGCACGTGCCGAAGATTGCACTTTGAAAGTTTGGTGTAGGGGTTGTGCACAATGGAAGCCGCTTCTTATTGCTATGCCATAGTTATCCATAAAGAGTGCGACTTCGTGGGATGACAAACCTTCAACGTTGAATGGAATAATTCCGCTGCTCAAAGATCCTTCGCCATGCCCGTAAATAACGACCTTCTTGAACTCATTCATTTTTTTAATCGCATAATCAGTCAGGAGTCTTTCATGCTCTAAAACTCCCCTTTGCCCTATTTGTTCGAGATAATTGACGGCTGCTCCTAAACCTATAATGCCTGAAGTGTCGGGTGTTCCTGCCTCAAACTTTCCAGGCAAATCAGCAAAAGCTATACTACATTTTTCTTGATCTTTGTTGAATGAAACGTCACTTATCATGCTGCCTCCACCCTGGAAAGGTGACATGTTTTCAAGAACAGCTGCTTTGCCATAAAGCACGCCTATTCCAGTCGGTCCAAGCATTTTATGCCCAGAGAACGCTAAAAAATCAATATCCAAATCTTTAACATCAACCGGTAAGTGCGGGACCGACTGAGCGCCATCCACAAGCATTAATGCGCCATAATCATGTGCCGCCCGAGCTATCTTTTTAACATCGTTTATTGCGCCCGTCATATTGGAAACATGCGTTAAAGCAACAACTTTCGTCTTACGGGATAGCTTGCTTTCGAAGTCAGCGTAATCCAGAGAGCCATCACTTTTAACATTTACATATTTTATTGCAAAACCGCCTAATTGTGAAACAATGTCCCAGGGAACAATGTTGCTGTGATGCTCCATTACTGAAAGCAATATTTCATCGCCTTTTTTGAGTGTATGTAGCCCCAGCGAGTAAGCAACTAAATTGATGCCTTCCGTGGTACCTCTCACAAAAACAACCTCGTTATCTTCTGCGTTTATGAAATGAGCAACTTTGCTGCGGCCTTCTTGTTGCAGGTCAGTTGCTTCTTGAGAAAGAGTATGAACGCCTCTGCTAACGTTGGCATTATGGTTCTGGTAAAAATCCACGATGGCGGTGATTACTTGCTTAGGTTTTTGTGAAGTTGCTGCGTTGTCAAAATACACTAAAGGATTATTGTTTATTTTGCGTTTTAAAATTGGAAAGTCTTCCCTGATTTTGTTAACGTTCAAATGTTTATCCCCCATTTCGAAATCAGTTTATGACAATAAAGCTGATAAAAACCATTAATTTGCTTAAATTGCAAAAAAAATGAAAAAAAGTTAGAGAGCGGGTGTTGATGCTGGTTCTTGGAAAAGTATTGTGCTTAGGTAGCGTTCGCCTGTATCTGGAAGAATTACAACGATCAGTTTGCCTGCGTTTTCAGGTCTTTTTGCAACTTCTATTGCTGCATAAGCCGCTGCACCTGAGGATATGCCGACGAGCAAACCTTCCTGCTTGGCAAGTTGCCTAGCGGTTTGAAGTGCATCTTCATCTTTTACCTGAATGATTTCATCAACCAAATCTAGTTTTAGCACGTCGGGAACGAAACCTGCTCCTATGCCTTGGATTTTGTGTGGTCCTTTTTTGCCTCCGCTTAGAACTGGTGAAGCCGCTGGCTCAACTGCTATTGCTTTGAACCCTTTTTTGAGGGGTTTTATGTACTGTGCTATTCCAGTTATGGTGCCCCCTGTGCCAACTCCTGAGATTAATATGTCGACTTTGCCGTCGGTGTCGTTCCATATTTCTGGTGCAGTTGTTTCTCTGTGGATTTTGGGGTTTGCTAAATTTTTGAATTGTTGCGGTACGAAGCTGTTTGAAGTTTGTGCGGCTATTTCTTCGGCTTTTTTGATTGCGCCGCCCATGCCGTCTGGACCGGGAGTTAAAACTAGCTCTGCACCGTAGGCTTTGAGGAGGTTGCGGCGCTCTATGCTCATGGTTTCTGGCATGGCTAGGATGAGTTTGTAGCCTTTTACGGCTGCGACCATGGCTAAGCCGATGCCTGTGTTGCCGCTTGTTGGTTCGATTATTGTGGTGCCTGGTTTAATTAGTCCTTGTTTTTCTGCTTCGTTTATCATGCTTAGGCAGATGCGATCTTTGACGCTTCCGCCGGGGTTTCGGGCTTCGATTTTGCCTACGATTGTGGCTTTTGTGTCTTTGGATAGTTTGTTTAAGCGTACAAGTGGGGTTCCGCCGATGGTTTCTAATATGTTATTTGCGATTTTGGCCATTTTTAATCACCTATCATTATAACACTGTTATAAGTTGTGTTATAAAAGCTTTACCTCCAACAAATAAAATAAAAAACAAAAGTAACTAAAAAAGGCTAAGGATACCCTTATGGGCTATAACGTCACAGGGCTTGCTCCAAATCAGCCTGCAAATCCTCAAAATCCTCAACCCCAACCGACAGCCTAAGCAAATCATCAAACACGCCCAGCCGCGCCCGTTCCTGCTTCGCTAAACTAGCATGAGTCATAACTGCAGGTTGATTAATCAGCGATTCCACGCCGCCCAAACTTTCTGCAAGAGCAATTACGTTGAGGCGCCTCAAGAAATCAGCAGTTTTCTCTTTGCNNGCCCTTCAACATGAAAGTAACCATGCCGCCAAAACCTCTCATCTGCTTCTCAGCGAGCTGATGTTGCGGATGGGTCTTCAGCCCAGGATAAATTACGAATTCAACTTTTGGGTGACTACTTAGGTAATGCGCTATTTTTAAGGCGTTTTCGCTGTGTCGCTCCATTCTTAAAGCAAGGGTTTTGATACCTCGTAACACCAAAAAGCAGTCAAAAGGTGAAGGCACCGCGCCTAAAGCGTTTTGGTTAAACTTTAGTTTGGCGTAGAGTTCATCGTTTGAAAGCATGATTGCGCCGCCTACAACGTCGCTGTGTCCACCTATGTATTTGGTTGTGCTATGCAGGACTATGTCGGCTCCAAGGTCCAGTGGGTTCTGCAGGTAGGGGCTTGCAAAAGTGTTATCCACAACTGTTAAGGCGTCGTGTTGTTTTGCCACTTTGCTGATGTCGTCTATATCGCATAATCGTAGTTGCGGGTTAGTTGGTGTCTCCAGCCAAATCAGCCGAGTGTTGCTTTTGATTGCGTCTTCAACCTTATCTACGTTTGAGGCATCAACGTAACTGAAGTCTAAACCGAAATTAGCCAATGTTTTGTCAAATAGCCGGCGTGTTCCTCCGTATAGGTCTTCAAAGGCTACAACATGGTCGCCCTTTTTGAGCAAAGCCAAAGTCAAAGTTGTTTCTGCCGCTAAGCCTGATGCGAAGGCTAAACCGTACTTGGCGTTTTCCAGCACCGCTAACCTTTTTTCCAATGCATTGCGGGTTGGGTTGTTTGTTCGTGCGTATTCGTATCCGCCTGTAGGCTTGTCAATTTCTTTTCTAGCAAACGTGGCAGAAAGGTGAATGGGCGATACTACATCTCCGCATCCGCCTTCTTTGAGGT
>PLSP01000115.1 GCA_003165195.1 Candidatus Bathyarchaeota archaeon
AGCGTGAAGCTTTCAAAGTTGTTGTTTCCCACTTTGAGGTCTTACCGTCATGAGTGTAGGCCTTGAAATCACAGGGTCTCTGCAGGGTTTTAACGCTGCAATGTCAGGGTTTGTTGATGAATTTCCTGACACAATCTCTGGCGCGTTGAAAACAGTTGCAGAACGTGTTATCGACACGGCTACCGTTTTGGTCCCGGTAAAAACTGGCTTTCTAAAATCAACTTTGGGGTATCGTCAGGATAGTCCTTTGCAGGTGACGTTTTTTGCAACTGCGCCTTATGCTCCTTACGTGGAGTTTGGCACCCGGCGCATGTCTGCAAAACTTTTTCTTACTAGGTCAATCGAACAGCACATAGCGGAGTTCCCGCAGCAAGTTAAAAGTATGCTTGCTCAGCTGCGAGATCAATTCTTCATAACTTAAGGTTACTTGGAGGTGAATGAAAATGAGTACTTTACTTGGATCAGGCATGAACGGAGTCGTACAGATCGCCACCGTTGCTATTGCTAACCTCAAAAACGCTTCATTATCCATAAAAAACGATGTAATTGAAGAACTTGTTTGCAACGGTTCACTTGCACCTGCTTTGATTGCTGCAACTGGCCAACATGTGGAGGTAAAAGCTGAACAACTTTGGACTGATACAGTGGCGATTACTGATATAATTGCAGGAGGCACTGCAGTGACAATTATTTTAGCGCCTAACGGCACAACATCAGGTAAGCCAAAACTAACTATTTCGCAGGCGATCATGACACAGTTTGACTTAAAGTGGGACCAGAAAAGCGCAATAAGCGATAGTTTCAGCGCCAAAGGCATCTTAGCGATCGGGACCTTCCCGTAAAATAGTTTTTTTCCATATTTTCTTTCCAGTTTTTAAAAATATCACATGCATTTTAGCCCTTAGAATACATGCGATAAGGTAAAATTCAAGGGCAGGAGAAAACCACAAATGAGTATAGAAACTGAAGCCGTTGATCTTGAAGGATGGAAGCGTCTACAAGAAGGCGCCCAAGAATATGAAGCTAAATTACGCGAAAAAATGGGCAAATTTAACATAATGGAAATCCTCAGACAAGCCAAGGATCTGCGTTCAATATTTGTTGAAGGCCTCGGCGAAGTACGTTATGTGCTATTAACTGAAGCTGACATAAGTGAACTAGCCAAAAAATATCCTGATGACCCAAGAGAAAGAAACATCCAGGCACTGTTTAGAACCATGGCTGCCGCAGATTCAAATATTACACTTGAAAACCTCAGAAAACTACCCTATGACGTCTCAAAAGTTCTTCAAGAAACAGTCTTAAACACCAGTTTTTTAGCTCCCAAGAAGACGTCGAAGCCTGGTTCAACTACAGCAGCGAACTCCAAAGCGTAGTTCTAATCTGCCATTATTACCCAGCTTATAACTTGGAAAGTGCAGGACAGCTTTCTCGTCTTCAAATTCAGGTCCTTCTGGAAGGAATTAGGTTAATTCGGAAGCTACAGTATTGAGTGCCAACGTTGAGTTTAATGTAACTGCGTTTGATCAAGCATCACCAGTTTTCACGGATGTTAGCGAAAGCGCCACCACATGCTTTTCGACTATAACAACTGATGCTTCTGATGCTGCTGATAGCGTTGGTGTCTCCGGATCCGAAATGTCAACTGCCATGGAATCCAGCAGCGGCGGCTTCTCTAAAAACGCTATGGCCGTGAATACTGCTGCTTTGAGCGCTGAAGGCTTAATCACGAGTGTTTACAGTCTTGAAAGCGCTGAAACTGCTTTAGATAAAGCGCATGTCACAGTTGAAAAAGACACGAATATAGTAACTGCAGCTCAAAACGCGTATAATATTGCAGTGGCGAAATTTGGGTCAGATAGTCCGCAAGCTGAGCTTGCAGCAAGTAAATTAAAAGCTGCTCAAGATGCGCTAACCGTTGCTAATCAACGCGTAACTGATGCACAAAACAGTATGAATCAAACCATCATGACAAGCGCATTAACAATTATTCCAAGCGTAATCGGGATCGTTGGCAGCTTAAGTCAAGTTATGGAAGCATACCCAGCTATTGCCGGAGCGGTCTCTGTTGCCACTGACGGTATAGGAACCGCTATGGATTTCCTTTCAGCAAACCCCATTGTTCTTGTAATTGCTGGGATCGCGTTACTTGCAGTAGGCCTTTATGAAGCTTATGAGCACTGTGCACCCTTTCGAGACGCAATTAACGAAATCGGCACAGTCCTTGGGGGAGGAGTTAAAGCTGCTTTCACAGCACTTTCAGATGCAGCAAACTTTCTATGGAATGACGTGTTAAAACCTCTTGGTGAATTCATCTATAACACGTTTATCACAGTTTACATTGTACCTCTCGAGGATGCTTTCAACGACTTAAAAATAGTGTTAACAGCTCTCTGGAATGACGTTCTTGTGCCAGTTGGTAACTTCTTGAAAGGCGCGTTTTCCGATGCGATTAGCTTTGTCATGTCGATCATCAAGCCGTTTGAAGATGCTATTAACCTAGTTTCTAAAGCTCTTTCTCCGATTACTGATGGTATCGGTACATTAACAAACGCGTTGAAAAGCATGTGTTTTGCCCATGCGGCGCCTGCAGCTGAAGAATTCAACAAGCAACTTACTCAGGGAATTAATCTTTCGAATCAAATGACTCAGAAGCTAGATCCGCTTAAGCAGGGTTTGCTGGGTGTTGCAGGAGGCGCAAACGTCAATGTTAATTCTGCGAGTCTGAATTCTGGTGGGGGAACACAGCAGATCACCGTTAACCCGACGATTCAGATTGGCAAAATTGATCGATCAACAGGGCTTAGCGACGTGATCAGTGCTATTAGTCAAGGTACAGCTCAAGCATTAGCGAGGAGACACTAAAATGAGTTGGGTAATCACTGCAGGTTCAACAACTGTTACTTTTCCTTTGGCGCCGCAATATATTGAGGACCAGAACGACGTCAATAAATCGCACACGCCTGTTGAAGGACAAAAAAGCATAGTTGTAAGCGAAGGCTTAGACGTTCGAATCCTGACGCTTAAAGGCTTTTTCTGGGTTGCAGGTCAGAATAAATCTTATCTGGATACAAACTTTTGTTTACCCCTGCAGAGTTTGAACCGGCTACTCGTAACTTTGACGTCTCCAAATAGTCGATATAATGGTACTTGGATGCTGATTGTAAAAAGCATAATTGAGCAAGCCGAGGGTTCGCTGCAACGTTACACCTATCAACTTTTGCTTGAGCAAGGCGCAGGATACGTAATCTTATAGGAGACCTGAAAAATTGAAGATACTAAGGTACGTTTGGTACGGCTCAAATTATACGCCTACTGATGCACAACTTGCAGCAGACACAGATTTCCTTGAAGTCTTTCATCCCTGGCTAACTGAAGGCGATAACGCTAAAAGCTTAACTACAAATCCACTATTCAGAATTTTAGCTTATTTCGACACCCCCTTCACACTGGGTCAATATGACGACTGCAACATGACTTCGACTTTTCTAAATAACATCTGGATCTTGAAAGATTCAAGCGGTAATCTTCTAAGTTTAGCAGGTGATACACCTCCAATTTACTTCTGGGACATCGGCAATCCAGACGCTCAACAATGGGTTGCAAATATGCTTCTTTCTTGGTTGACAGCACACCCAAACATCACTGGAGTTATGCTCGATGACATACAAATGACAAACGATTGGTTCTGGAATCCTTCAAGTGCTGCCGGGAGTGAAATACTTGATTTTGTTAACCCAAGAACTAACGCTCAATGGACATATCAAGAAGTCAGCGATGCAGTAATAGCCTTTCTTAACGTTTTAAGAGCAACAATCGGCAGCAATAATCTTATTTTCGCAAACGGAATCGTAAGCGGCGACAGATTCTATGATAGTGATCATAATGCTTATTTGAGTCAGCTTTTCGGTTCAGATGTTCCTTTAGACGGCATCGTTGACGAAGGGCTTTTCAGCAACCCAGCTTACGCTACTTATGCAGATTGGCCAAGTGAAACTAGCTGGGTAAACAGTGTTAATTTTCTTGTTTGGCTGCATAATAACTGGTCAGCTATTGGAACAAAATATCAGGTCTCTCTTTGTGAGTTAGCTCAAGCAGATCAATCCGGCACGCCTAATCTTGTTCCTACTGTACCTCCTGGCGCTACACAAGAAAGTTATATGCTTTTTTGCTTCGCAAGCGAGTTACTGGCTTCAAGTGATTATCCCTGTCTCTGCGCGACGGCTTACACTTTCAATTCAGACGGGTATTATCAATTATTATTCAGCGAAAACATCAGCACAGCATTAGGTGCTCCATCGGGGTCTTATAGCAAAGATTCAGGACTGAGTATTTATCGTCGTCAATTCACTAATGGTTTAGTTCTTGTAAACCCAAGCGGTACAAGTTATACAGCATATATTGGGTCAGGTTATGTTGAGGCAGTGCACGGGGTAAGTCAAGCCTCTAGTATTACGCTTGCAGCAAATACCGGTATCGTTCTTCTGCGTTCTTCCTTTTATTCTCCATACACGTCTTTACCGTTTACAGCGCTTTTTTCTGATCTTAGTAAATGGCAAATAGATATGGGCACATGGACTCTTGTTTCAGGCGGCGTTCAACCCACAGGTGCACTTGATGAAATCATCCATACGGGGCAATCTACTTGGAAAGACTACCAGGTAACAGCTACCGCTCAGATCCTTGCAGCCGGCGAAGCATCCGTAATTGTTCGCATGCAGGATCCACAGAATTTTTACATGCTTAGCATCGGCTCTTGGAGCCATCAATATAGTATCGCAAAATGCGTCAACGACGTCTTCACAGAAATTGCAAGCTCCGGAGCAGCCTCATCTAACGGAGCCGGAACCTACACAATAAAAGCAGTTGTAACCGGAGGATCACAGGTTCTTGGCTCTGCGTGTCTCCTGCAATTATACGTCAATAATACTCTGGTTCTTTCAGCAAATGACGCCGCTTTCAGTTCTGGGATGGTTGGCCTTCACGCTTGGCAAAACAACACAACAACAGACACCGTGATCTTTAATGAGGTAACCGCAAGTTTTATTCAATTTAACTTAACAATTGCAAGCTCAAGTTACGGAACAACAAGCCCTGCAGCAGGTACTTACGGAGAAAACTCAGGCTCTAACGTTTCAATAACTGCCACGTCTGGAGTGGGAAACGCTCTTAGTTCATGGGGTATCAATCTAGGAAGCGGAAACCTCACGATCCCAGCAAACGGCAACACATTAACAATCACAATTAACAGTAACGTCACAGTTACGCCTTATTTTTCTGCTTTACCAGCTGCTGCACCTGCTTATGCATTTAGCTATTGGAATGGCACAGTCTGGATACCTCTTACAAACGCTAGTCTCGATCACGTCATGGAAGAACTCGACGGAACCGAAGAATTTGTTTTCAACATTCCCAATACATCAGCAAACGCTACAGCTTTAGGCCTTAGCGATCCCACAGATGAAAACGTTCTCGTACAAATAACTTACAATGGCCAACAAATGTATCTAGGCACGTGTACTGGCTCACAAATGACAGCAACAAATCATCAATGCATCTGCTACAACCCGGTTTATTTAGCCTTAAAACAAGCACCCTACATCGTAAATTACAATACCCAAGGATCCTTAGCAGCTGACTGGGTTGCAAGCCAAATTCTGCAAAAATGCGGAATAAACGCTTCTTCATCTTCTCTAAATATTATTTCAATTGCATTTCTCGGAGTTAGCCCAATTCCTAACGTAAATATTAACATTCAAAACGCCAACGCCTTTGATGCACTAGTAGCCTTGGCGCAAGCCTTGAATCTTGATTATTGGAGTCAAGGAGCACCAAACCTCGCTGTTAACGGAACTGCCTATTTTTACATTGGAATCCGTGACGCCACAACTTACAGCGACGCCAACTTCGTTTATGAAGCAACCACACAACGCAGCTTAGACCGCTCTCAACAATACAAAACAGTAATCGTAAACGGAATCGATCAAAACGGCAACAGCATCTCAGGCCAAGCAGGCACGGGAACTGGCCCAATTAAACCTTACACGTATCCAACAGCAAGCGATGTTCCAACTTTGAATAATATCGCTGCTTACCAGCTCTCGATGCTTAATTCGCCCTCTACCGGGAACCCTCTCAGCATCCCCACTAACGTTTGTGCTTTCTGGCATCCAGGACAACAAGTCACGACTAATCGCCCGGACCTAGCTTTGGTTGGGACGTTTGCTATTCAACGAATTACTAAACAAAATGTTTTGAGCACAGTTGAAGTTGAAACAGCAGTATTACGATTAGAAGTCACTTTGCAAATGTTAAGTGAACAACTTCAGACTGTTGCTTTGAATCAAACCAATTCTTAGTTACTGAATTAGTTTTTTCGGTAACGTTTGGAGGTGAAATGATAAAATGACTTTAACTGTTAAAGAACATAATATCTTAAAATCTATCAGCATTGTTTTGATTGCTATTGGAAGCATTTCTGCTGCTGCATTAAGCAGTTTGCCTTATGCTACTGACCTCGGTGTTTTTGTTGCTATCTGTGGAGCTCTTGGCTATCCTTTGGCGAATGCTCTTGTTGCTGGCGCGACGCCAGTCTCTGTAGCGATAGATATGGAGAGTGCTGCTACTACTATTGCGTCTGCGATCGTGAAAGCTCAGAATGCTCCTAAAACACCTGCAGCGCCGGCTGTGGATCCTGTTAAGATTGTATCTGACTTGGAAGGCGTTGTTAATCAAGCTATAACTAACTATAAAACGCAGGCGGCAGGACAGAATAATCAGGCGGCTCCATCGGCAACAGCAAAATAAAACTTAACTCTTCATTCTTTCTTTTTTTTATAGAAGTTCTTTCTTTATTTAAGGTAATTTGGGTGTTGAAATACTTTGGAACAAGAAATTGAAAAGTCTCTTAAAAAACAACTTGAGAAATTAGAAATTGGCGATTTAATTTGCGTCAGCTGGAGTGACGCTAGCGTTGGCAAGAGCCATGAAGTAGGTGGTTCCATTGATGTCATAGTGCAGAGTTGGGGCATCTATTTAGGCTTGCTTGGTAAGAGGTTGAAGCATTTCGTTCTTGGCCAGAATAGCTTTTGCTACGGAGAGGATGTATATGACATGGATTATACCGCGATTCCGCTTAGCTGGAGCACAGAAATTTGGGTTATTCATAAAGGATATGTTCCAAGAACTGAGGCCGCCAAGATGGTTGATGGCTTTATTCAAGGAGGCGGCAGGACATTTAATCGCCCCAGAACTTTTCAGCGTCATAAAATTCAGAAGAAGTTGAGTGTTGATGGTCGACCCGATTAAACGTGCATTAACAAGGCAACGTCGTATTGAGCGTGGCCATTTCGTTGTGGAGCAACCTGATGACACCTTAGTTTATGTTGTAAAATTTGGTATAGCGATGGCTGCATGCTTGGCTGCTGTTGAGGTTGCCAGTATGGCTTTTTTGCATGTATGGAATGGAGAGGTTTTTAGTGCGCTCTCTGCAGTGAGTGGGATTGTTCTTGGTGTTGTTATTGGAAGAAAAGCTTAGATCTAAACTAACAAAAGTTAAGTTTCGCTGGAATGCTGTCCAAGGTAGACATCAACAGTTTTTTGTTCAATCGATTTATTGATAACGAGTTGAATTTTATGCATCGTCGTCGTGATGTCTTTAGGGTGCGGCAGTGCCGCCGTATTTATGATAGGGTACATGATCGGTTTAACTTTCATGTAGAATATGAAAACGCATGTGCTGTTGACACCGCGTTCTCGAGTTGTTGCTGAAGCGTTCGGTTTAGGTATAGATGAAGCTCAAAAATTCACAGTATTGAATGCGGAGCTGAAGATTAGCCCAAATGATATTGTCCTGGTTACAGGGGATAGTGGGAGCGGTAAAAGCGTTTTGCTTAAAGCAATAAGATCGGATCTTGGCAATGAAGCGGTTGACTTGTCGGAGGTTTCTGTAGATCCGGAAAAGCCATTGATTGAAACAATCGGTGCTACAGTGGAAGAAGCCTTGACACTGCTAAGCAAAGTGGGCTTGAACGATGCTTTTCTTTTTTTGCGTTCATACAACCAACTAAGCGATGGCCAAAAATATCGTTACAGAATTGCAAAACTAATCGAAAGTGGTAAGCAATGGTGGTTAATGGATGAGTTTGCAGCTTGTCTTGACAGGGATACTGCCAAAATTATTAGTTTTAACTTGCAAAAAATCGCCCGTCAGCAAGGTAAAGCAGTGATAGCCGCAACAACCCATAACGATCTGATGGAAGATTTAAGACCAAGCGTTTCAGTTGTAAAACGTTTTGGAAAAGAAATTAGCATCAGCTATTACGCAAATGAAGCGGCACCAGAATGCAGTTTAATTCGAGAAATGAGGGTCGAAAAGGCAACCATGGAGGATTGGCGCAAACTCAGTGTGTTTCACTATAGAGGACACAATGTTTCTGTTCCTCGAACAATTTTAAGATTAATGAGAGCACAAGAACTATGTGGCGTTATCGTGTTCAGTTATCCCCCTCCTGCTTGTTACGGTAGAAGACTTATGCTTCCGCGAATGACAATGAAAGAGCTTAACATGCAACTAAGCATAATCAATCGCGTCGTCATTCAACCCAAATATAGAACAGTTGGTTTAGGAGCTAAACTAATCAGAGAAAGTCTTCCACTTGCAGGCACTCGTTATGTTGAGATGATTGCAGTCATGCCAAAATATAACCCATTTGCAGAGAAAGCAGGAATGAAAAAAATCACGGAGCAAAAAAGTTCGAGAAGTCTTTTACAATTATCTCAAACGGTTTCAGAGCTAGGTTTCGATTTGCAACTATTGGGCAGTGAACGCTATGTTAAAGCAAAACTTGAAAGTCTAAGCTTAAATCAAATAAACCAGTTAAAAGAAGCTATCATCAAAAATAAGCATCCTCGATTTAAAAAAGAGTTTGCGGTTGGCAGCCACCAACCCTTCGGAAAGACAAACGACTTTACTAATTTCGTACAAAATGCAGATTTAATTAAAATCGCTAAATTGATAAAGGTTCTTGGAATTTTACTTCAAACCAAGGTTTACTTGTTCTGGCCCGCTCCAGACGAAAGAGAGACTGCAAACCCCCAGAAAAGATTGAAAGATGACAGAGAATGAATAGCTTGTTTCTACCTAAGACTAAAGGTAGCTAGTTAGTTACGTCTACCACTTTCTTAGTAACAACTATGCAAATTGAAAATAAAATTAGAGCAAGTTTAAGTCTAAAATTATCCGAGAGGTTAAAAAAATGGGTAAGGAATTCACTCAAGACCACATAATGAAAATATGTTTGCCCCCAGAACTTTATTTAGCCATAACTAAATTCCAAGCGGAAAAAGAAATTGGCAAACCCTATGCTGGACTTCTGCTTTTAACGAAAGCAATTTACCAAGAACA
>PLSP01000126.1 GCA_003165195.1 Candidatus Bathyarchaeota archaeon
AGTTAAGCTTACGGGCATGAGCAAGAACGCTTTTTCCTTAAGCGCGCTTTGAGGTTAGCTGTGCCGTTGGATTTTGCAATCTTGATAGCGAAATTGCATTTGTCTAAGAAGCAAAAAACAAAATGTTGATATGTAATCCTTAGAGCGCTAAGACGTTTTAAAAAGAAAGAGTTATTAGGGTTTCTGAAGTTCGCTTAAACGTTTTTGAACTATTTTTGCCAGTTGACTTCTTAGCTCTTCCCCAGAAAGGTTTGCCTGTATGAAGCACATGCGGTTGGCCAATTCATTATCTCCAAGCGTGTCTTCTATCCATTTTTGGAAGTCTCCACGCGGATAATGAAAAGTAATAGAGTTAGCTTCAATTGTTTCAAGCTTCTTTGCAAAGTCATGTAAGCTAACAGCGGTTATTCCTGTATAAACTCCTTTTTCAGTTGTAAAATGGAAGCCTTTTTCATTCGGTATTGTTCTAAGAATCTTGTCGGGATTAGTTTTCTCGGTTGGAAGTTCATTTTTAGATGAGGCTGATCTTATCGTTGAAATACACCATCTTTTGTTAATTTAAGCTGGAGAGCGACTAATATTTTCTTGTGATTGTTTGGTTGCAGTCACAACTTTTCCGGAATGCTCCAAAGATGATGTAGGAGGCATTTGATTGTTCAAGAACAAGGATGGTTGGGTGACTAAGGCTTTACTTCATTTTTATCAAGTTTATTTTTGCCGTTGGATGGGCAATCGCCAATCTTAAAGGTGAAAAAAAAGTAAATAGGTGTGACAAAAAAAAGAGTGAACTTTGAGGAAAGAAAAAATGAAAAAAGGGTATTTTCTGATTGACTTATAACAGAGTTATTTCAGGTGTATCTTTCGTTTTTGTTTTGGTGTCTTCTTTGGAAGCGTTATCTCTAAGACGCCTTCGCATAAGTCGGCTTTAACATCATCAACTTTGATTTCTTCAGGCAAATCCACAAACCGGTAAAAAGTTTCGCATTCTCGTTCTTTACATATGTAATCCTGTTCTTTATCATTGTATTTCCAGCCTGAAGTTCCAGTTATTTCTACGCCGTCGTCTTGAACATTAATTTCGATTTCTTCTTTTTTGAATCCTGGCATTTCAGCTTTCAAAAGGTAATCCTTTTCGCGATCTTCCAAGTCGATTGCAGGAACTCTTGTTTCAGGTACTAAAATGATTTCACTAAAAGGGAACAACAGGTCTTCGAAGTCACTTCTGAATCTCTCAAAAGCTTCGTCGAAAGCTTGAGACAAGTCTTGGGATTTAGCTCTTGATATTGCAGTTTGTTTTCTTGCTACTTTATCCGGAACATTTTTCTTTGCCACAGCAATTTCAGACTTAGAAAGAGTTTTTTCTGCTTTTTTATTCTCTGCCATTAAAAATCGCCAATTCTTTCTAGGAGTTATAGAATTTATCTATTTCTATTTTGAATACTGTTAAGTTGCCCAACAAAGATTGGTATGCTCGTTTCTATCATGAGTTTCCTTGAAACAGTCTCCACATGTTTTGCATGTGTAAGCTTTGATGCAGAAATAACAATTTTCAAGGACCTTGTCAGGTTTTGAAATTTCTTTTCCACAGTTGGGACAGGTAGCCATGGCAACAGCTCATTTATTAAAGTACAATAAATCACCGCTGCTCCTTATTTGAGGATATGTTGGCACAGCTTGCTACAACAACCTTTATACTAATGCTCTAAGCTTTGAGACCGTGAGGCTTCCTTTGGATAGAAAAGAAGCGGTCTTGGTTCTTAGAGAAATTTTTAAAAACTGCACATTGTTCGATGGTCAATATATTGCTTTGATGCCTCCCAACTCTGCGAGTTTGCTCTCTGAAGGTTATCAAGTTCACATCAAAGTACCCTTTGACCAAAAAACTCAAGAATGCATGAAACAAGTCTCTGAAAAGTACCACTGTTGCTTGTCTTTCAGTAATAGAAGCGGAGACGACGTAGCAATTATTTGCCGACCAAAAGTTTAGGTTGTCACCCGAAAATTAACAGGGAGAAGTATTCGCCTATGAAGTTAACAGAACCCATAAAAGTAATAATTGTAGGAATGTTTCCTCGAAGGTTGAAAATAGCCTAGAAACAAAAACACCAGTCCGATTATGACTATGAAAGCTCCCAAGAGTAACTCTATAGCCGAATTTGGTAAGCTGGAAGGAGAATCAAAAGAACCCTGCTGAGTTGCACCTGCAGACGACCAAGCTACAAAGATACCTATGAGAGTAAGTGTCAAGCCAATCAATAGAGCTAAAATTCTGGGCGAAATGCGGATCATAGTTTCATTTCCAACAAATGCTGAAATTATTGCGTGACCAAACAATGTATTGGTCTACTAATTTGGGCACGTAAACACTTAAGTTTTATGAACTCCAAAACGAAATTACCCATATCCTATTCTAACTCAACTTTATTGTCCCATTAGACGTCTCAAATTCGCACCTAAAGAAGAGTCACTAAAGAACAAACAAAATATAGAGAATAGCCAAATGCTTGCGCTATTTAGTGAGGCTGGTTATACGGGTTATTTATAAATTAACAAATACGTTTTCGCCTTCAACTTTCACTTCGTATGTTGGCAGGCGTTGAGAGGGTCCAGAAATTGCTTTTCCCGTAGTTACGTCAAAGCTTGCAAAATGCCGAGGGCAGGTAACAATTGTGTTATTCAGAGAACCATTGGAAAGCAAAGAACTTAAATGAGTGCATCTGTCGCCGACTGCAAAGAACTTACCTCCAACGTTAGCCAACAATATTTCTGTGCCTTCGACTTCCACATGCTTCATTTCTCCTATAGGAATTTCATTTGCTTCAGCAACTCTTACAAACGTCATGCAATTTGCCTCTTTTCAAAATAATTACTTTACATACATATAATGGCGATTTCGCTCGTTTAACCCTTTTTTCTAACGCGTAAAGTTCCTTCTTAAAAGGAACTAACTTTTGTTGGGAAGTGTCAAAGTCAAGCAGTCTTTATCCCGCCTGCCATAATATAAAAAGTTTAATTGAAACGTTTCGCTGAAAAGCTTTTTTTACTCCATAATCGGAGCAAATTGCAGTTTTGTAAAGAACATTGGCCGCATTTATCTGGTAAGAAACCGCCTTCCCCAAGTTTCTTATTAACCGCGACAAGAACGCAATCTTCTTCGAGAATGAGGAGTCCAAAGCCGATTTTATCTCGAACTTTTTCAAGATCGTCATATTTCTCTTCGGGCTACACTTATGTATTTTTGAGCCAAGTTATATCTCTTATTATCTTGGGATTTTTGATTATGCCATCTGGCATCAGCAAAAAAGGTTAAAGTTATGTCAACAATAAAGAGAACCAATTTTCCTAAACAAGAGATATCCAAGAAACGTGGCTTAATCTTGAAGCAAGAACAAGACCTTTCGGTAATTACAGGTCTATAATAAAATAAACAATGGATTTAGTTAATTGCAGTTCTGAGGTCACTATCGAATATTTTTCGGTTTGGGCAAGCGTACGATGAATGTTGTTCCTTCGCCCTCTTTACTTTCAAATGTGACGGTTCCGCGTAACGCTTCAGTCATACGTTTAACTACAGGTAAACCGAAGCCTTGACCCTTCGATTTAGTGGTGAACATTGGCGTAAACAACTTGTCTTTTGCTGCTTCAGGGATGCCAACCCCTGTATCTTTTACGGTTATTATAGTGTCATTTGCCTCTTTAAAGACACATAAAGTAAGTTTCCCGCCTTTTGGCATTGCTTGAACTCCATTATTCACCAAATTATACATAATGCGATTGATATAAGTGCGGTCAGCCACAATTTTCCTTGCTTCGTCTTCTACTTTTAAGGTTACTTTAATGTTCTTTGGCAGACTGTGCTGGGCCAACAACTCTTCAATTATGAGCTTCAAGTCGGCTGCTTCTACATGAGGGTTTAGCGGTCGAGCAAAATCTTGCAAGTCTGCTACAATCTTGTTAATATAATCAATGTTCTTTTCAATCCCCTCCAAACTGTCTAATACATTTTTTTTCTCGTCGCTCTCAGGAATCGAAACCAACTCAGTTTTAGCCAAGTAAACATCACCAATTATTGCCTGCAACGGATTACGAATGTCATGACCAACCATACCAGCAGTTGCACCAATAGCAGCTAGTCGCTCAGAATCTTTAAGCTGGTGTGTTCGTTCTTCAACAAGTTTCTCAAGATTATTTCTGTATTCCTCAAGCTTCTCCTCAGCTTCTTTGCGTTCGGTTATATCTTGAACCATTGATAGTACGCCGAGTATGGAATTGTCCTCTCGTTTCAGAGGGGTATTGCTCCATGAGCAAGTTATCAATTTTCCGTCCTTAGTTAAAGTATCATTGGCGCTGTTGGCAGTCTCATCTCCTTCAAGCAATCGACGCCAGATTTCTTCTACAACGGATTGAGCTTCTTTGGGCACTATAGTGCCGTACGGATGTTTACCAATGATGTCTTTTGCAGAATATCCAAAAATTGTTTCACCTGCAGGATTCCAAGAAATGACCTTGAAATCTTTATCCCAGACAATACAGCCAATCGGCATTTTCTTAATCTGCAACTCCAACTGATTCGTTGCTTCTTTCAGTGACGCATCAACTTTTTTGCGTTCTGTAATGTCACGAAAAACAAGCACAACACCTATGGTTTTGCCTTCTTTATCTTTGATGGGTGCTCCGCTATCATCAATCGGAACTTCCGAACTGTCTTTGCGGATTAAGATTGTATGGTTTGCTAAGCCAACAACTATGCCTTCCCTGAGAACTCTTTCTACTGGGTTTTCGACTTCCAATCGGGTTTGTTCGTTGACTATATTGAATACAGTCTTTACGGGCTTTTGCAAAACTTCACTTTGTGCCCAACCCGTCAGTTCTTCAGCTTCGCGATTCATAAACGTGATTTTGCAGAATGTATCAGTGGCTATGACTGCGTCACCGATGCTTGCCAAAGTAGTTGCCCAACGCTGTTCACTTTCCCGCAACGACTTTTCAGCTTTCTTGCGCTCAGTAATGTCGTTTGCGTAAATATTTACGTACCCCTCTAAAGTGACGGGAACAAAAAACAGGGATAATGTAGTAGCTACAAATGCTTCTTCCAGTTCAGTTCTCGCATTTGATGCCAAGACGTTAGCAACAACCCTGGTTATATGTTCAGGCGCGTGTTCGCCAACTTTAGTATTCCACACAGACAACAAAGATTCACTTGCAGCGTTGCCATAAAGAATTACGCCTTTTTCGTCTAAACGAAATATCGGATTAGGGTTTTCCAAAGGAAACTTGGCTACGTTTTTAATTGCGTGCTCTCGCAGCTTAGTCTCGGTAATATTCCTAGCAATATGGACTGACCCCACCATGCGCCCTTGTTCATCCTTTAACGGAGTTGTAGTTACCAAGAAATCTCCTCCAAGGCGGGGTTCATGCACTTCGGCCTGGTGTTCTTTTCCGTCTTTCATTGTTTGCGCGTGCGGACAAAAATCAGGGGGATTATCTAATTCATGAACGCACTTGTAGCAGAATAATCCAATGGCTTTTTCTGGGGTAACTCCTAACTGTTGAGCCATCGCTCGATTAGCACGTATGATTCGGTATTCAGTATCAAGAAGGGCAACAAAGTCTGGAACACTGTCGAAAGTACGTTCCCAATCTTTCTTAGCCTGCCTGAGTTCTTGCTCGACTTTTTTGCGATCAGTAATATTAGTCGCAATGACAGTGATTCCCTCTGTAGAAGGATAAATCGTTACCTCATACCAAACGTCAGCATATTTGCCAGGCATTTCAAACTTTCGTATCTCTCTATTTTCCATTGCTGAAACTAAGTTTACACCAAGAGGCGACCCAACATGTTTTGGAAATATTTTCCAAAAGTTCTTCCCGACAAAATCTTCAGCTTCCTTGCCAACAAAATCAGTTGTTTTCTTGTTAGCATAAACAAAATTCCATTCAAGGTCAAGAACGTAGAAGGAATCTTTGATGCTTTCCAAAATCTCCGCTATCTTCTGATCGATTCCTTCAAAGCGCTCATCTGCTTTCTTGCTCTTACCTGATCTCTTGGCCAAAACGTCACTTGCCACATTATATTTTAATCATCACACGCTTAAGTTTTTCGAATTCCTAAAAATAAATGACTAAATTTCGTCTTGGTAAACAACGGCTATATGTGGACATTGATCCTTCTTATTGTAATTTTAGTGACGCAAATTCATAGTAAACTTAATTTTTCGGAAAATGGCTACGGCTTTATTTTTTGGAGCAAGTTTAAATTTTTACGGTAAGACGTTTATTTGCCATTTAGCGTTTTTGGGCAGGCAAACGGATGACAAATTTTACGCCTTTGCCTGGTTCTCCTTCTTCAGTTATTGTCCAGCCGTAAACAGCCGTCATCTTCTTAATCAAGAATAGACCAAAGCCTGTGCTACCGCCAGTGCTGAAGCCCTCTATGAAAAGTTTGGGTTTGTTTTCTGCCGATATGCCGACGCCGTTGTCCTCATAAACCAGCCGCAAACCACCCGACTCCTCCTGCTCAGAATAAACTTTTGCTATGGTGACTTTCTCGCCATATTTTCGAGTATTGTCAATAAAATTGTAGAACATCTGTCTAAGGAACGAATCTGCAAGTACATTTTTGCCGTGGCAGTCATTAACTATTTTAAGGGTTAAACCAGAAAAAAGAGCAACAGCTTCATCTACTGCTTTTCCAATATCCACGTAGGTTAGCTCTTCGACACCGAGTTGCTCATACATTTTGGCAAAATCAAAGATCTTTGCTGAATCCAAAACAGCTTGCTCAATCTTACCAAGCCCGTCAACAATATCTGGCTGATCGCTATGCTTTTTTTTCAGAATATATGTGTAACCATTCACCACAGAAAGCTTGTTACGAACATCATGCCTAGTTAAGCCACCCACTACTCTGAGTTTTTCATTTAATTCCTTAATCTTGTCCAAGCTATTCGACAAAGATTCTAAGGAATACATTAAGTCAGCCTCGGTATTTTTTTGCAGAGTTATGTCTGTTGTTATGCTAGCTGCCCCAACAAATTCTCCACCTTGATTGTAAATTGGCGTTTGGTTTAAAATTACTGCCACAATGGAACCATCTTTGTTATTGGCTAAAGCTTCAGTTGACCAACTTTCTCCCGCCATTAACCTTCTTGCTGTTTCAGCTGCTTCCTCAGGTGAAGCAATACCCAATAGTTCAGTAACCTTGTGCCCCAATGCTTGTTCCTCTGACCAGCCATAAAGTTTTTCAGCTGCTTTATTCCAAAAACGAATTGTTCGGTTGTTATCTACCATAATTATAGCTTGCCCGACATGATTTAACAAATCAGCCTGAAATTTATTTTCCTCTTCCGCTTTCCTTAGTTCACTGATGTCGCGAACTGTAGCATGCAACACTTCTTTACCTTTCAGAGTCATCCTAGTTAAAAGGATATCCGCGGAGAAAACCCTGCCATTAACACGCTTATGAATCCAGAAAAAGTGGTCAATACCAGTCTGAAACGCCTTTTGAATATGACCCATAGCGGCACTCATTGATGAGGTACCATCTGGTTGAGTTGGAGGGGACAAATCTGCTGGATGAAACTTTGTAAATTCCTCCACTGACTTACAGCCAAACAGATCGAGAGTAGCTTTGTTACATTCAAAAAAACCCTTCTCGTCAAGCAACATCAAAGCATCCATCGACGCATTGAATGTAGTTTGGTATTTCGCTTCGCTTTCCTTCAGATTATCCTCAGCCAGCTTGCGTGTAGTTATGTCTTCAAATACGGCGGCAAAATAGCTTCTTTCTGGGCTGTAGACGGTGATGGCTAACCATTTGCTTAAAGGCTTAAAGTATATTTCGAATTTTTCTGCTTTTCCTGTTGTTGCGACTTTTCCGTATATTTCGAATAATTCGGGGTTTGCTTCTTTAATTCCGGGTATTGCTTCTGTTACTTTATGGTCGATTACTGCTTCTTTTTTTAACCCGGTTATTTTTTCAAAAGCGTCATTTATTTGAAGATAAACAAAATCAACCGGTTTGCCTGCCTCGTCATATATCATTTTGCAGTAAGCAAACCCATCCATCATGTTAGCAAACAAAGAGCGGTACTCTTCTTCGCTTTTCCTAAGAGCCTCCTCAGATTTTTTGCGTTCGGTGATGGGTACTGCAAGTTCAAGAGCGGCCATTATGTCTCCATTTTTGTCTTTGAGAGGGGTTACTCTTAGCTCTACCCACCCTGTTTCGCCTTTGGAGTTTAAAGTTTGGTATTCGTGGACATCAAAGGAAACTTTTTGTTCGAAAACCTTTTTTACGCCACAGTTAGGACAAACTTCCTGTGAGTTGTTAAAGGTCTGGTAACATTTCTTGTTTGGGTTAACTCCCAGACCTCTGAGGCGTTTGTTAGCCCAAAAGACCCTATAATCCTTCCCAATAACGGCTAAGCCAGAATCAATGCTTTCTGCCACTCTTTCAAGAGCCTCGTTTTTTTGCGCTATTTCTAAATCTTTTTTCTTACATTCCACAGCCTTTTTTATTGCATCCGCTAATTCGCAGAAAACAGTTTCCGGAGAACCATTCTTGTTGATATAGCTGTCAGCGCCTAAAATCAAAGCTTTAACAGCGACTTCTTCTCTGCCTTTTCCAGTAAACAAAATAAAAGGAGTATTTCTGTTGTGTTCCCTTAAACCTTTCAAAAATTCTAATCCATTTTTCTGGGGCATTTCATAATCTGAAACAACCACATCGTAGGATTGTGTTTGCAATTTTTTGAAAGCACTATCAACAGAGGTTGCCTGATCAATCAAGAAATTGTTTTCACTTTCCAGAATCATTTTCGAAACTTGCAGATGTGTTGTGTCATCGTCGACATGCAAAATATGCAAGGCATTCTCTCGAACAGTTGAATCTAGGCTACAAGCATATGTAACTTCAACTTGAGGCTTGGGTACAACTGAAGCCTTTGCATTGCTCATGCGAATACCTTCGTTCGGATAGTAATTGAAAGGTTATTAACTTTATGAACTCAGGAAAAGGCAATTTTACTAATTAACTCTTTTCAATATCATGTACGATTTAAATTGCATTGGTAAATTTGTGCAATAATTGTTCAAAAAATGGCGTTTTTGTTAAGACCGTTAATTATAACCGAGATTGGAACTGTCATACTTCAAGCTAACGCTTGAAGAGATACAAATGAGCATATTAAAACGAATACCGATGGATGAGATCTCGGCAGCCGCAAGTATCATTTGGTTGGACGAGTCAATTGCAAGTATCATTGCTTTAGAGACGGCCCAAATAATAAGTCAGACTTACGCACGAAAATTTTCTTTCTTTAGTGGAAAAAGCGCTAAATACATTATTGGCGGATTATTCTACCTCCTAGGCTACAGGTATAATATTATTAAGAGACAGTATGAACTTGCGGATAAATTAGGTACAAATGATGTCACTATAAGCGCATCATACCGAAAATGGTTAGTATCGTTTCCAGACTTATTCTTAGATGTCATAAGCAAGTTTGCATCGGACAATGCTCACCGAAGCTTTGTCTTATTAGAGTTGAATCAAAGTCTAAGACAATCTGAAAGTAAAGGCTTCCGATTACAAACTGCAATTAGTTAATAGGCTCAGCCATGATTTTTCAGCAGAACGAAAAGAAAAGTCACTTGAACATAGCAGAAATGCAGCTTCATGTTAGGTGCATCTTAAGTCAAGTTTCAGAGCCTATTTTTTAGTATTTGCGTTATTTTCTCTTCAATTTTCGGTTGTTCTTCAAAGGGCGAATAGCTCATTTTTTCCCATACGAAACCCACCGATATACAGACATGTTCAGCGTCTAGTCCTTCAAGAACAGCTCTGATATCTTGGATAATCAGACCTTCTTTACCTTTAGGACAAAAAACTACAACAGTAAAGTTGTGGTCCCCATATGTTCGCCAAAGAAATCTTACATACTTGTTGGCTGTTAGCAGATTGATTGCCTTATCTTGGTTGGTTTGTCGTATTCTTACTCCGATGGTCACGGGAGTTATGTCCATTTGTTCCAAGTTTACAACGCAATTGAGTGTATTCTTAATTATTCCTTCATTCTCGAGTAAAGCAATTCTTCTGTAAATGGTGTTTCTTGTCACATCACAGTTTCGAGCAAGTTCTTGATATGAGTTCGTTCCTGAGCTCAGATATTGTATTATTTTTCTGTCCAAATCGTCTAGAGCCATAATACAATCAATCACCAATTATTTATCAGTCGTTTTTAGTAATAAGTTGTTGTTGTTGGAAGTTACCACAACAGGTTAATTTCCGATGGTTTTGAATTAACTCGACAAAATGGGTGAGAATACACCAAAACTTAAATGATGTAACACTAAATAAACACTAATAATCAATTCTGCAACTGGGCGAAGGGCTATAATTAGTACTATTGATGAAAATATTAGAACTTTGGTTGATCTCGGACTTAGTGGTACACAAGCAAAGACGTATCTTGGTCTCCTCAAAATAGGCGCTGGGTCCATAAGCGAAATCGCTAATGTTACAAAAGTCGCCCGCCCCGATACTTATAGAGCAATTAACGATTTACAAGAAGCTGGAATGGTTGAAAAAATAATCACCGTTCCCGTCAAGTATATGCCTCTTGCCATAGTGGACGCTGTTGGCATTTTGACGCAAAAAAGAACAAAAGAAAGCATCGAATTGAATAAAAAAGCAAGTAAACTCATTGAGAGACTCAAAGAACATGGAAAATTAAATTCACAATTCGAAAGGAGTCAATTTGTTTTAGTCCCGGCAGAAGCGCTTGAACTTGAATTATTGAAGCATCTTGAAAACTCTAAAGATAAAATTAACATTATGGTTTCTGGCAAAAGATTTTTTCAGTGGATCACTATTAACTATGTTGAAATCCAAAATGCTTTGAAAAGAAAAGTATCCTTTCGAATTATCACAGAAAAATCTTTTGAATCCTATGGTTTGAGAGCACTCCAAACCTTGGAAAGATACCCAAATTTTGAACATCGGTATCTTATTGATCCGCTTGAAGTTTGGTTAAGGATATATGATGAGAAAGAAATTCTTCTGACAACATCAACGAAATTTAAAGAAACTTCTTCAGATGCGGTTTTTTCAAATAACACCAGCTTAGTAGAATTAGCTCAAAGCTATTTTAATTCAGCATGGTTCTCAGCAATTATGCCGCAAGACCCACTGTTTAAACAAGATAGACAACAATTTGACTATTTATTTGCAAACCTAAATGCTGGTTTTTTTTATAGCAAAATAATTCTCGGACCAGATGGAAAGCCAGTTGACTTCATCGTTTTAGAGACTAACGTTGCGTTTAAAAAGATCACGGGAATAGAAAAAAATATTTTGGGGGAACGAGGCAAAAATATTTTCAAAGGCGGAATTACAAAGGATTTTGTAGATATACTAGCCACTTATTGGCCAGTAATCTCCCAAGGTAAGTCGGCTAAGTTCGAATACTGTTTTCAAGATTTAGAAAAATGGTTTTCGGTAATTGCATATAGTCCAGAAAAGCATTATTTTGTTTCAATTTTTGAAGATATAACTGAACTTAAAGAACAAGAGAGTAAAATCAAGAGTCTTTCAAGATTTCCCTCCGAGAATCCTTATCCGATATTTCGTATTGACGAGAAAGGCAAAATTTCATATGTCAACACGGCAGGGGACTCTTTGTTGAGGGTATGGAATACCAAAGTTGGCGAATGTGCGCCTGAACACATAAGTCGACTTGTTACTGATGCTTTAGCATTTAGTGGTAAAAAAATTGAACTTAAACAGACCTGTGGCGAACAGGTGTTCTTGCTATTGTTTACACCTGTCACAGTGGAAGGCTACGTAAATATTTACGCAAATGACATCACCGAACGCGAAAAGGCTGAAGAAGAGTTACAAGCTGTTTCGTTGTATTCAAGAAATCTAATTGAAGTTAGTTTGGACCCGCTAGTTACTATCAGCAAAGAAGGAAAGATAACCGACCTTAACAAAGCAACCGAAGATGTTACAGGCTACTCTCGCACAGAATTAATCGGCACTGATTTTTCGAACTATTTTACTGAACCAGAAATGGCAAGAACAGGGTACCAAAAAGTTTTCACTGAAGGTTTGGTTAAAGATTATCAGTTGGCAATTAGACACAAATCTGGAAGAATAACCGACGTTTTGTACAACGCAACAACTTATCGAAATGCAAAGGGCGACGTACAAGGAGTTTTCGCAGCTGCAAGAGACATTACTGAGCGTAAGAAAGTTGAAGAAGAACTGAGGAAAAGTGAGTTAAAGTATCGGAGTATTTTTGAAAACTCCCAAGCAGGAATGTTTAGAACCAGGCTAGATGGTTCGGAAATTCTAGATTGCAATGGAAAGTTTCTCAATATTTTCGGTCGCAGCCGGGATGAGGTATTAGGCAAACCATCACTCAGTCTTTGGGCTAACCCGCTTGAACGACAAGACATGGTTCGCAAACTAAAAGCCAAAGGCTTTGCTGAAGATTTTGAATGCAAAATGCTAAACAAAAAAGGCGAAGTTAGACTCTGTCTTACAGCTTTGAAGCTTTATCCAGAAGAGGAAATACTAGAAGGATCAATAATCGACATTACTGAACGCAGAAACGCGAACGGAAAAACCAGAATTGACTGAATTAAATACTAAGTTATAATAAACAGCCCCGTTGAATTCAAAACCGAAATAAGCAAAAGTTATGCATGCATTATCGATAAATACAACTAACTCAAATATTGAGTTATAGATGCAAATTCTTAAACAACGTAAAACGATAGCGTTAATTTCGCTAATAATAGCCATTATTTTGATTATTTCGACATTGGTTATCATTGAGATCACTTCTAAACCTTCTTCGGGTTCACCCCTTTCCTCCACGCCTTCATCTATTCCAACTGAAACGTTCCCAACGCCAACCGTTACCCCAACTTTAACGGCGACCGCTATGCCCACATCCATTGTCCAATCAACGCCAACTACTGGACTCTATCCTGGCGAAATCATTCAATACCAGAACCAAAGCCTAACACCAATCAGCCAATACATTCAAGACCTCATTGAGCATCCTGACGTAGCTATCGAAGGTACCCAAAACTTAAACCAAACAACATACCACTTAGCCATAACCGGCATGGTAAACAACCCCATAAATTACACTTACGATGAAGTCATCAACAACTTTAATTCAACCCAGCAAGTGGCCACATTATCCTGCGTTGAAGGATGGAGTATAACCATGCTTTGGCAAGGCGTCCCCATAAGCGAACTTCTAGATCAAGCGGGCGCTAGTCCAAACGCAACAACACTTATTTTTTTGGCGTCCGACGGCTACTCCACCTCGCTGCCGATTAGCTACGTGAATCAAAACAACATCTTGATAGCCTTCAAAATGAATAATGTTACTTTCACCGCGCAAACAGGATGGCCCTTCTTTCTTGTAGCCAAAAACCAATACGGATACAAATGGATAGAATGGATAACAGAAATCAACGTATCAAACAACTCAAACTACCTTGGCTACTGGGAAAGCCGAGGCTACCCCAACAACGCAACCGTACAAAACCTAACAAGCAGTATACAACCAATCAATAACCTCACATTCATCAGTCCATCCGCCACCGTCCTGACTGCATTAGCAGTTATAGCAGCTATCTCCGTGATCAGGTCGAGAAAAAGCAGAAAAATAATCGAGAAAAAAAGCAAACAGTTTTTAAAATATTGATGAGTGCATTGGGCAGGATTTGAAAGGTAATGAGTTCAGACCACAAGAGACTCTTTTTCTAAAATTTGTTGAATCCACTTAATTTCGTAAGCTTATGCCAAGATTTGGGCCTGGAGATCCTGAACCCAAAAGTATTCAAAACCTTCATCCAAAGAGAAGTAATAATCTTCTTGTCTCAAACAGGTGCGGGCGGAAAAGAAAGCCCTCTGCTTTGTCACTTTATTATGTGGTGAAGTGTGTGGGTTTGACGCTTTGTGTTTTCTTTCCGATGGCGATTGCAATCGCGCATGTTGCAGCAATCAAGGTTGCTACTGCGAACAGCGGGGTTATTTCTGGAATTGTAGGAGAAGTAGTGGGGGTCGATGTAGAAGCAGAATCGGATATCACAGAGACAGTGTTAGTGCCACCATTGGCAACAAACACTTCGCCCTTAGACGAGTCGTAGGCAACGGCATAAGGTCCACTTCCTACTGTTTCGGTTGCGACTACGGCGTTGTTACTATCGGATATTACAGATACAGTGTTAGAGGCATAATTTGGCACGAATACTTCACCTTTGGCCGAGTCGTAGGCAACACCGTCTGGGGAATTTCCTACTGTAACGGTAGCTACAACTGTGTTATCACTGTCAGAGATCACCGAGACAGTGCCGTCACCACCATTAGCGATAAACACTTCACCTTTAGCCGAGTCATATGCAACCCCCTCTGGGGAATTTCCTACTGTCACATTAGCTACAACTGTGTTATCACTGTCAGAGATCACCGAAACGGTATTTGTGTAACCGTTGGAGACAAATATTTCGCCTTTGGACGAGTCGTAAGCGACGGCGTAGGGTCCATTTCCCACTGCGACGTTCGCGACGACTGTGTTGTCACTGTCAGAGATCACCGAGACAGTGTTAGATCCACTTGTGGCGGCGAAAGCACGATTGGCGACGAACACCTCGCCTTTAGCCGAGTCATAGGCAACTCCAAATGGGTAGGCGCCTACTGGTAAAGTCACAGTTGCTACGAGTGCGTTGCCACTATCAGATATTACATAAACAGTGTTAGAAGATCCACCATTGGCGACGAACACTTCACCTTTGGACGAGTCGTATGCAATACCGTATGGTGCACCGCCTATGGCAATATTCTTAACTACTGCGTTGTTACCATCGGATATTACGGAGACGGTGTTAGACGCACCATTGGCGACGAACACCTCGCCTTTAGCCGAGTCATAGGCAACGCCGTAGGGACTATTTCCAACCGTCACCGTTGCAACGACGGCGCCCTGAGCAGTGGCAAATAAAACCCGATCAGATGAAAGAACTAAACTGAAAAGAAAAATAATACAAATAACCACTGCAACTTCACGAAACTTATCCATGCCAAAAAAACCATTATATCGTTTAGCGTTAAATAACTATTAAAGATTTTGATATCTGGTCTTGCAGTGCGCTGCCTCAGTCCAATGTTAATTATTGAAGAATGGTGGGCGAGACTGCTTTGTCTTTTCTTCCAATGTTCTCAGCTGCTTTTCTGTTCAGAACCAAGCACAGTATGCGGTTGAGAACGTAAATTGAACAACTCAATTTAAACAGCTGAGAAACATCTTTAGATGTGTTTCTTTCTTTTAATGGCAACCGTTAATTAATTGAATTTAAAAATTTTCAAAGATTCACAGGCTTAATCTAACAATTATCAAAGTTCATACCAAACCAGCTTATAGCGTAAATTACTCGCTTATACAGCCAGACAGATATATCTACTATAGCTGCTATAGCTAATCTAGTCTCTATGACTACAATATCGGTTACTGAGGACGTTAAAGAAAAACTCTTGAAGGGTGCATCCGAACTTCAAGTCAAGTTGGGGCGCCGAGTTGACCTAAATGACGCTCTTCGTTTCTTGTTGGATCAACGTGTGAAAAACCCTCGGTTGCTGGAAGAAGCATGCAGCCCAATTATGGGGGTCAAAGAGGCACTTAAAGAATTAGAAATAGAACGGAAGCTTGATGATGAAAGAATTGAAAGGAAAATTAGCCATAGACACAAGCGCACTAATTGAACTAATATACTGCGATAGTTTAGGGCAACGCTCAAAAAAGCTCTCGAAACCGACATGGTTGAAGCCTACATGACAGAGTTAGCCATAACAGAGCTAAGATATGGTCTCTGCAGAAAACTTGGATGGCACCAATCAAACGAAAAAGTAAACAAACTCCTTGCTCCAGGATATTTTACGGTTGAAGACACCTTACAATTAATCAACGAAGCTGCCAAAATCAAATGCCAAAGAGCCATTTCCCTACCCGACTGCTTCACTTTGGCGCTGGCCAATAAAATTGCTGGCAACCCGCTTTTTGCCCGCCAAGAGCAAGAGTTGGCAAGCGAAATGGCGAAAAAATCATTTGGCGTCACCTTACTTTTCTTGGAGGAGGCAGAATAATCAAAACCGAGCTGAACTGGTGGACTGGGCGGGATTTGAACCCAAACGGGTTCAAACCACAAAAGCTCTTTTGCTAAAATTTGAAGAACCAAGCTATTTTTATTAGTTATTACAAAGGTTTGGAGCTGCCCATCCCCATACCCAAAAGGGTTCAAAACCATAGCTAAAAGAAAAGAATTAATCCGCGTTTCAAACGGTTGGAAAGTATTTTCACCAGGTTATTGGAGATATTCAGCTAGTGTTGGGCGGGGGATCCCAGCACCAATTTATCAGTAAAAATTTTTTCCAAGCCATTCCTAACATACCTCCAATCGTCTGAAGTTTTCACGCTTATACAATGTTTTACTTTGAACATGCTTACCATTAATCGTTATCTGGCTTGCTATAGGCAAAGGATTTTGATTAGCAATGTTTATTAGAACTTTTTTGTTTCCTTTCAAGTATCGATTTTTAGGTGTTTGAAAAAATGCCAAAGACCAATTCTGATTTAATAAAAGAGGTCGAGCGAAAGAATATTATTGCAGAATATTTCAGGTTTTTAGGAATAGGAAAGTTTAAGGAAGGCTTGCGTTTCTTTGCGCCTGACTGCAAGACCCACAATCCGTTCACGAGTGGCGGCATAGAAGCCTTAACTGACGCAATGATAGCGGCTTCAAAAGACTTTTCTGCGCAGAGTTCAGAAATGGAATTCAAGGTTCGCCAGCTCCTTGCTGATGGAGATTTCGTTGCCGCGTATATTAATGTCTTGAACAACAAATCCGAACCCGGTGAAGGTGGTTTGAGGCAAATGCATCTTTTCCGATTTGAAGAAGATAAAATCGTCGAATACTGGGACATAACTCAACAAATCATGCCCAACATGCCTAATGCTGCAGGGGCTTTCTAGCGAAAGACTATTCCACAATCAGTCTAAAAAACACAAACGCTTGGTGTGAATATGGGTAAAATCATTGTTTTCACGAATGTTTCATTAGATGGGGTGATGCAAGCGCCAGCGCGACCTGATGAGGATACTCGTGGAGGCTTTACGCATGGTGGATGGGCTGCGCCGTATGCAGCGATGCCTTCAGCAGGAGAGGCTATGGCAAATGCAGGTGGCTTGCTATTGGGCCGAACAACTTATGAGGACTTTTATAATGTCTGGCCTAAGCGAACTGACAGCCCTTACTCGTCGTACATGGATAAAACCCAAAAGTACGTAGTATCTAGAACGCTGAAGGAACCTTTGCCATGGAAAAATTCCACGCTCCTAAATGGCAACGTTGAAGAGAAGCTTTCTAAGCTAAAGGCAGAGCAAGAAAAGGACCTTGTGATAATGGGTAGCGGGGAGTTGATACGGTCATTAATGCCTAGCAATCTCATAGACGAGTATGTTCTTTTGATTCATCCGCTAGTTTTGGGAGAAGGACATCGTCTTTTTGCTGAAGGAGTCCCTTTTACTTCTCTAAAGCTCATAAGTACAAAAACGACCGACAAAGGCGTTATAGCAGCAACTTATCAGACTACAACTTAAAGTGAAAAACTATGACGTACAAGGCATACATTGATAATATTAAGGCTAAGATCGGCAAGGATCCCGAATACTTCCAAACATTAGCAAAAGAGAAAAGGCTAACAAAATATGGCGAGTTACTTGCTTGGCTCAAGGCCGACTTTGGCTTAGGACGCGGTCACGCAAACGCGATCATTTTATACATTCAAAAACCTGAGCTTGCCAAGATGAAGATATTGGCAGATCAAAAAAGAAAAACTAAACATTAATTGAGTCAACGTTGCTTGTGCCAATACTAGTTTCTATCCACACTTAGAAAAAATGAAAGCCTGCAACAGTGCAAACTCCTTTTTGAAGCTGCGAGAACAAACTAAAAAAACATTTTTATAGGCTATTTGGGTGGTTTAAGTTGGTGATTTTTGAGAAAAATAATCTTATCAATGCAAATGACACTTGACGGTTTCTCCACTGGACCAAACGATGAAATGGAGTATCTTCCATCTTTCACTGATGAAAACATGTGGAAAGACCTCCATGATGAAATGTGGAAAAATCTCGATCGTGCAGACACTGTGATTCTCGGACGAAGAACTTATCAAATATGGGAGAAATATTGGCCCGCAGCGGCAAGTAACCCTCAGAGTTCCGAGAGCGACAAAAAGTTTTCACGGTATGCGGACGAAACCAAAAAAATTGTAATTTCAAGTACACTAAACAGCGTAGAATGGAAAAACTCCACTCTGATTAAAAATAACATCGCCCAAGAAATCCAGAAACTAAAGCAGCAACCAGGAAAGAACATGATTGTAGTGGGAGGTGCAACGGTAGCACAGACGTTTGCGAAATTGGGGTTGATTGACGAATACCTGATTGTTATCCATCCTGTGATTTTGGGCAATGGAAAACTTTTGCTAAAAGACCTTGATGTGAGGCAGAAGCTGAAACTAATAGGCACGAAGGCGTTCACTTCAGGTGCCGTTGAATTAAGCTATGCCAAAATAAACTAAACACTCATTCATAATAACACGGTTGCATTTTGTTAATTGGCAAGGCTCGCTGACTTATATTTTGCTTTTTCAAGTTCTTATGCCGTTTGCCTTTGACTAGTGGCTTCTGCGCTATTTTGAAGGTAAGCGCAATTCACCTTCGGCTTCAAATCAGCGCGCGCGTGCTATGTTAAGAGCCGTTTTCCATACTTTGTGATGGGCTACTTACATTTTAGTCTTCTTAATAGGGGTGTGCAGAATTTAAA
>PLSP01000065.1 GCA_003165195.1 Candidatus Bathyarchaeota archaeon
TATCTACGTTTTTTAGAAGGCCTGGAAGCGATGGCATTTATGTTTTGTAGTCTTTGGGATATTTGTGGGTGTGTGGCAAGTATTGCGGGTCTATGAGCAAGAGGGGATACAAGAAACAGCCCGGACGAAAGCCTATCTGCAAGATTGGGCTTAGGAAACTCCTGCACCACTGCTTGAACCTTTGTAAGTACACTGGCCATCAGCGCAGGTTTGTCAAGTAAAGCGGCACCTTTCTGGTCAGCAAGCAGCTCACGTTCCTTTTGAGACTGGGAAGCCGTGAAATATGAGAGTGGGTTAAAAAAGGAAAGAATGGTCAATGCGTATGTTGTGCTTTTGAAGATGTAGTCTCTTGCTTTGACATGGGCCAATTCATGGGACGCAACAGCTGTTAACTCGTTGAGGTCAAGCATGTTTAGAAGTCCCAATGAAAAAACTATCACTGCATTTCGCCCGTAGCCAACTGTGAAGGCATTAGGCAGTAGATCATCGATTAAGCCGACTTTCGGCTCAGAAATACGGAGCTTGTGGGCGGTTTCCTTAACTTTTTCTTGAAGAGACCCGTACTCTTCCTTAGCCATCATAACAACATGGAAACGCTTGAGGGCTATTTTCCTTCCGAAAAACATCATGATTAGCAGATAAGTTGTGGCTGCAGCTGCTCCGCTGATGCATAGTAAGCCTGTGAACGAGAAGAAGCTGGGAGCCGAAGCAGCAACGCCCATGCCGGCTGGAACTAAAATCTGAGGCACAAAAGGCGTTGTGATTATTTCTGTTTGGGGGTGGAACAGCAATAACACGCAAACTGGAATGAACAGCGGTATGAGCCATATGATGCTTTGAATCCGCCTTGACATAAAGGGGTTAAGTTTCAAAAAGACCTTGACACCGACAAAAGCTATAGAAAGAAACACTAAAGAATAGAAGAAGTATGGCTGAAAGATCTGAAACAGGAAATCATTTAAGCCTACCATAAATGGTCATTGCTTCTTTTCCTTTATTGTTTTATCGATTTTTTCTTTCAGAGCTTCCAACTGCTGGCCATTGGCCGCGGCTTTTTCGACAAGGCAGCTGGTGACGAGTTCGTCGAAGTTGTCTATGAGGCTGCTTAATACTTGGCGGACTGCGTCTTCTTTGAATTTTTGTTCTTCAAGTTTGGGCCAGTAAACATAGTAGAGGTATGCGCCGCCTTTGCTCTTTTCGATTTTCCTGTCAAGTAGACCTTTCTCGTAGAGTCTGTCCATTGTATTCATGATGGTGGTGTAGGCGACTTGTTTTTTCTTTTTTAATTCTTCGAGTACTTCTCTTACTGTTATGGGTCTCTTTTTAGAGCACCATATCGTTTGAAGTATACTTGCTTCCAGTGGCCCTAAGAAGGCTTCCAGCTGTTTTCCCTCAACGTTATACTGCGACACGGCCGTTTTTTTGTCTGCTGACGTTGTGCTTCCTCAAGTACCATAAGGGATGGTAGGCTTTTAACTTTTTCCACAATTAGGCTTGGGATGGGTGAATGGTCTTTCTCGGGTTTATGATTACCTACTACCGCAGATAGTAAGCCTTATAAGACCTACCACTAATGATGGTAGGAGTAATCAGGAGGCAAAAAAATGGGAATACTAACCAGAGCAACCAAAAACCTGACAAGAAGAAAAACCAGAGCACTAATAGTAATCATCGCATTAAGCCTCGCCCTAACACTCGTAATTATCCTGCCCCCAAGCATTAACGCAGGCAAAGCAACCACCCAAACAATAATCAACGACCTAAACAACAATGCCAACTTCATTAAATCAACGGTAAGTGCCGCAGCAACCGAAATAGACTGCAGCCTTCCGACCCAATTTAACTTGCCGCCTCCCAATGCTACCGGCACATATCACGTCACCGTAGTCCAACCGCTTATGAACGAATCATACTACTCTAATCTAACCTCAATCCCCGACGTCAACAACGTTGTGCCGATACTGAACCAAGACGAATACAAAGATAATTACCCAGTTTACCTTTATGGCGTACCGTTAGATAACGCTTCGCTGCTAAGCAGTTACCCGTCGCTTCTGCCAGCCAACATCACTGAGGGGCGAAATCTGCAAGCAGGCGACAGCGATGATATCATTCTAGAAGAGCATCTCGCACAGCAGTTTGATGTCAGCGTAGGTGGAACATTTAACATTTTAGGGAAAAACTTTACGGTGGTGGGTATTGAAGGTCAGGAAGCACTCAATGCAACTGCCCACGCCACCATGAGTCTGACTGATCTCCAAGCTCTCACTAACACGGCTGGTCAAGAAACGACATTCAAAATATTTGTCGACAACATCGATAACGTAGAAACAGTCTCAGCCCGAATCAGCAGCATATACCCGACTATGCAAGTTTCAGCTGGTCTATCTCAGGTAAACTCAGCCCAAGAACTACAAACTAGCATTGACGAACAGGTGCAAGCAGCCCAAAATAACCTGAATCAAATCCAAAGCAGCGGTCTAGAGGAAATAAGTATTGCCGTTGTCGCAGACGCTGCAATAATACTATTCATAATGCTATACAGCGTACGGGAGCGAACCAAGGAGATCGGTACACTCAAAGCAATGGGTGCCAGTAATCTAACAATTCTTGGGCAGCTCATGCTTGAAGGGGTCTTACTGAGCATAATAGCCGCCATAGTCGCCATAGCCATCAGCGTATTCGTTGCACCAACAATAGCTAACCTATTACTGCCGCATTCAATAGAAAGCGCAACTTTTGGTTCAACAGGATTTTCTATTGGGAGAAACCCTGGGGGATATACTCCAATCTCAGTCACTATAACTCCAGAAACTATGCTGTTGGGATTAGGTACTGCCGTGTTGTTAGGTGCGCTTGGAAGTTTGTATCCTGCTTTGAAAGCTGCTAGAACAAGACCCGCGGAGGCAATGAGATATGAATAATGATTTAGTACTGAAAATTGAAAACTTAACCAAAACCTACAAACTAGGCAAACGAGACGTACAACCCCTAACCAACCTCAACCTTGAAGTAAAAAAAGGCGAGTTCACAGCAATCATGGGTCCCTCTGGCAGCGGCAAAACCACACTTCTCAACGTCATCGGCTGCATCGACAAAGCATCAA
>PLSP01000109.1 GCA_003165195.1 Candidatus Bathyarchaeota archaeon
GCTCATTGATTATCCTAGTTTTCTGCGCCTTCACTGCTGCCATTGAGTCGAACAATATCATTGTACGTGCTAGCTCCGTGAACGGTCTTGGAGTGGGGATTTATTGGGATCAAGCCTGCACCAATAAAACTCTTTCATTCGACTGGGGAAATATAGAACCTGGTTCAAATAATTCCGTAACGATCTATATTATGAATGAAGTGAGTTCACCGGCTTCAATGTCGTTGGAAACAACAAATTGGACTCCATCGGCCTCTTTGGACGTTATTTCTCTAAACTGGAACTACTCGGGTCAAGTCATAAGCTCAGGTCAAGTGATTCCTATTGATCTTACCCTAACCGTGCTACCTGACATAAATAATATAACCAGTTTCAGCTTCACCACAATCATAACTGCAAATGAGCGCTAACAACTCTCTCTTTAAACTCTGAACAAAAAAAACATTGAAAAAGAGAGTTTTTCAAGTGCAATCTTAGTCGATCGGGGTTTTAATTCCCACCCCAGCTCCAAAATACAACAATTCTCAAGCAGGTGCCAATTTTTATATAGACCTCTTTGTATTGGCTGAGGCAGGCGTGGTTTGGTTATTCACAGGTGACTTAAAACGAGTGCAGATTTGGTAATTCAGACAAAAGGGCTTCGGAAGACTTTCATTTCTAAAGGGCGAGGCGGAAGAAAAGAGGTAGAAGCGGTCAGGGGCATAGATCTCAGTGTAAGGAAGGGAGAAATCTTCGGTTTTCTAGGTCCAAATGGCGCAGGCAAGTCTACTACTCAGAAAATGCTTTCTACATTATTGTGTCCGACTGGTGGGGAAGCAAAGGTCTTGGGATATGATTTGGCAAAGCAGCAGGAGCAGATTAGACAAAATGTTGGTTGTGTGAGTCAAGCAGGCGGAGCGGATTTAGCGTCTACTGGTATTGAGAACTTGGTCCTCCAAGCTCAACTGTATGGTTTGGATGCTTTGACTGCAAAGAAATACGCCTCTGAATTTATCGATCGGTTCCAAATGAACACATTCATTGAGAGACCAGCTCAGTCATATTCTGGCGGCCAAAAGCGACGTTTAGATATTGCGCTTGGGATGATTCATCATCCTAAACTGCTTCTTCTCGATGAGCCGACAACAGGTCTTGATCCGCAAAGCAGAGCATATTTGTGGGGAGAAATAAAAAAACTCAAAGACGTTGGCGTTACGGTCTTTTTGACAACACAATACATGGACGAGGCTGATAAGCTCTGCGATACAATAGCGATTATCGATAACGGAAAAATTGTTGTGACTGGAACACCAAGCGAACTAAAAAGTTCTGTAGGGGGCGACGCGATAACATTTAGTTTCCAGACAGAAGAAATCGCCCTCAAGGCTGAAACACTGTTAACCGAGAAGATCACAACGGGAAAAGTTCAAACCAAAAACAGTTCAGTTTACCTAACCATTAAAGACGGTGAAGCAATGATGCCTGATCTGTTGCGCGCACTCGATGCAAAAAATCTTGAGGCACAAGGCGTAACATTATCCAGACCAAGTTTGGATGATGTTTTTCTAAAATATACCGGCCGCTCACTTAGGGAGGACCAAATAAAATGACACTTCTACGAGATACAAAATTAATGTTTGTTCGTAACATGCAGCACACGCTCAGGAGCCCAATTTTTGTTTTCGTAAGCATGTTCCAGCCCCTAATGTACTTGCTCTTGTTTATGCCGCTTCTCAATGGTTTGGGTGGAGTTCCTGGATTGCCTTCTGGAAAGACCGTGGATGTTTTCATTCCAGGACTCTTAGTTTTGCAAGCGCTATTCGGTACAGCCTTCGTTGGTTTTTCACTTATTGACGATATAAGATCTGGCGTTATAGAACGATTCTTAGTAACTCCTGTTAAGCGTCCAGCGATTCTTTTAGGCAGGGTTCTAAGAGACGCCGTTGTCCTACTTCTTCAATGTGCCTTAATTACACTAGTTGCTATCCCATTTGGGTTGAACGTAAATATCTTCGGTTTTTTGCTCTCTCTTATGTTATATGCTCTGATTGGAATTTCTATGGCATCTATTTCATACGGTTTTGCTCTTATTTACAAAATTGAAGATGCACTCGCTCCAACTTTGAATACTATAACACTGCCTGTTTCTTTGCTTTCAGGCATTATCCTTCCTCTCGCCCTTGCACCCCTCTGGCTTCAAGACCTAGCAAAGGTTAACCCATTCTCATATGCAGTCAATGCAACTCGTGCATTATTTGCGGGTAACTTCCAAAACATTGGAATTGCAGAAGGGTTCCTGGCTATCGGCGCGTTGGCAATCCTCGTGTTCTTCTGGGGAGTTAATTCACTTAAGAAAATGGCGTCATAGAGTAAAGAAAACTAGACATGCAACATTTAGTTTGGACGAAGAAACGATAAAAAGAGAATGTTCCTGAGTGCCGAGTGTGATGGATCAATGAAGAAGCGCAGAGGCTTTCAGGTTACTAATTCGGCGTCTGCTGCGCCGCTGGCTAAGTTTGTTATTTTTACTGTTACGTGCTCGTTGACTTTCGCGTCTTTTATAAAGACGGGAAAACCTTTAATTTTTGCAACCCCTTCACCGTTTGGAGTCACATCAACGATGTCAACTTCATATTCTTTTCCAATTTCCATTGGGTAAGCAATACCTTTCCCTTTATTTTTCGCGTTTCTTGGAGCTCTCTTTTTTGGACTAAAAGCATATCAGCCTCTGTGAAAGAACAATCCACTCTTGCCCGATAAGTGTTTTGTTATTCAACCCACAGGATTAAGTTCCCAAAGTAATTTGCAATTAAAAAGAAAACCGAAAAACCCAGGTAGCACCCTTTTTTTGAGCAGAGGAGATCTCTCAGAAAGGAAATATGGGTTTAAGTCTCATCCCTCGCTACTTGTTTGATGGCATTCTGAGGCTTGAAACTATGTTACACTGTCGGTTAGTTTTTCTTTAGCCAATCACTTACATAACTTGAAACGGTTCTTTTCTTCTCTAGACTGTATGTGGAACCCATTTTTGGAATGATGCTTTGATAGAACCAATGGTTGGAGCCTTCTCCTTCGAACATGCGCAGACTCTTGTTTGCTGTCGGGAGCTTGTCGAGGATGAGATTGGAGCTTTCAGGAAGCGCAATTATGTCTTGCTGTCCGTGAATTATCAGCACGGGCTGTTCTATTTTCGAGGCTTGATGAAGCATCTTGTTTGCCAGCTTTGTTTGAACGTCAAAAAGAAAGCCCATTCCAAACTGTTTTGTGCAAAGTTCATCTTCCGTTATAAGTTTGTACTCTTCACTTTCCTTGAAGGCCTTTGGCCATTCATCAATCAAGTTATACATTGAGTGGTGGTGATAGGCTGGGGAAAGAGCAAGTTTCAAAGTGTCTCCAAATGGAACCTTGAAACCGTTTTAACAGGCGGAGATGCAAGAATTATACCATCTATATTCTCCGGATAGTGTGCTCCGTACCACAGAGCGTAAGCGCATCCGACGCTGTGACCAAAAATGAAGAGTGTCTTGTTTGGATGATTTTTGCGTACAGCCTCAACCACCTCATTTATGTCTGCTAAATGGCGGTCAAAGTTCNNCCCGCGCGGTAAATTTGGCTCTTTAGAGTTTCCCATACCTCTTCGGTCAAAACCATAAACCATGCTGCCCTCGTTTGCCAACTCAGATCCAATAAATTCAAATGCCCCTGAATGAACTTCGATTCCGTGGAAGAAAATCACAACTCTTTCCGATTGATTGGGTGGCAACCATTTTCTACAAAAAAGACTGACCCCATCTGAAATTTTGATTTGTTCATTGCCACTGGAATTTTGAGTTTGCATCAAAAGTCACCAGTTGTGGAAGACGCAATTAAGCTTATTAATATTTTGACGATCTTATTTCCACAAATTAAAGTGGTAACGGCTGGCAAAACGTGAATCGATTGGCTTTATATGGGTTTTTGGTTGTTTACTATTTGCGGTAATCCTTAATCGACGCGAGCGGAATAGTTAAGGTCTCCATGACGCCTTCTACGAGGCGGATTTTGTCACCTACAAAATGAAGCGCATTCTCGTTTGTGTCAGCTTGAAACAGAATTGCGTAGTCCCATTTACCGAACACTTGGTATGCTTCTTCAAGTTTTACTCCCTCGATTGGTTCTTCACTGAACTCCATTAAAGGCTCGTAAAGTTTGGCAGCCATGTTAGGGCTTATCTTAATCATAGCCAAATATTTTTGAATGGTCAAAGAATTCACCGAAAGCAACTGTGTCGCGCCACCTAAAAAACGTGACTATCAACTCAGAACACCACACGTAAAGCGTAGAAAGCGTAGATTGCTTACAATGCGAAGGCGGCAGCCAAAAGCAAGAGGACGGCAAACTATCCTCCCGGTTTTTTCTGTTGCCTTGGTATCGCCCTAAAAATTGAATCTGACAAACCTACCCTTTTCTTTTGAATAAGTTTAGAAACAAGTTGTACCTATTATCAAAAGGAGCAGCCAAAGTGTTAACAATCACACAGCTAAAGCAATGTAACGGCGAATCTGAGGACGCCCAATGGCATTCTGACAGTTTAGAGGCGCTGCCTGATGTAATCGGCGAGGACTGGATTCTTTGGGTTGACGCAGAAGATCCCACCGATGCAGAAATGGCGAAGGTAAGAAAGCGTTTCGGGTTAGATAGCCTCAAAATGGAGGAGCTAAACAGGGAAGGTCGACGTTCAAAAATTGAAGAGTATGGAGATCGCATGTCATGTTTTGTTCGTTTTCCAAATAGGGAGCATTTTCTTGTGGATGTAAAAACCGATTGGCTTGCCATAATAGCGGGGAAACAGTGGATGGTCACAGTCCACAAAGGTCACTCTAACATTACATGCGAAATCTACAAGAAAATCAGCACTCATGGTTATTTTGCGCTTTCTGCTTCGCCGTCAACGGATATTTTGCTTTATATTTTTTTGGACTTGATTATAAACGAGTGCTTCATGGTGTCTGATATGGTGCATGAAGGACTACAAGGTGTAAGTCAGGAGGCAGCGAGTTTGTTTACGGCAAGGTCAGCGGAGGCGAATAGGAGTCTTGGGATAAAACTTGCCAAGTCAAGAGATCAAGCATTAGTTTTTAGGCAGTCAATTGGACCCTTACGCGAGGTGGTTGGAAGAGTTGCAAGAGGAGAATTTGCCATAGTCTCCACCGAAACGCTGCCTCGTTTCGAGGATCTCTATGACAGAACAATTTCTTTAATCGATGTAGCTGACACTCACAGGGAAGAAATCCACGATATCGGCGACATCCTCACCAACGTTCAAACCGTAACAACAAACAACATAATCAGAATACTCACAATCATCTCAGCCGTATTTCTGCCTCTCACCCTAATAGCCGGCATCTATGGAACCAACTTCGGAAAGGGATACTTTGAGCCAGGAAGCAACAACACCTATGGATTCTACGGCATGATTGCAGCTATGGGTATTGTTGCTATCTCATTGGTTGTGGTCTTCAAAAGGAAAGGCTGGGTTTAAAAAAGCTCTCGCCAGGGGTCTTTTCCTTGAAAGTTAAACCCAAAAACAAAATATCACTTGCTGCAGATTAACTATTGATTGCTTTGCAGTTGGGAAAAATCGCCAAAGTTACCGACCGATATTTCTGGATTCTATGCATAATGGGCGCGTTTGCAATCTTGAGCAGCACCATGTCAAAGGACCCAGTTCTCAACCCTTTTGCCCTAAGCCTTGGAACACCCACTGACTTGACAGGCATAGTTGCGGCTGCCTCCACGATTCCAGGAATACTGGTTAGCCTGCCGGCAGCGTCCTTGTCAGATGTTTTTGGCAGAAGAAAAATTCTTATAGTTTCGACCGTCATTTTTGCGTCGGCGCCTTTTATGTATCTGCTAGTTGGTAATTGGTGGCAGCTGGCGCTTGTACGCTTCTACCACGGCTTCGCCACTGCAATTTTTGTTCCTGTCGCTGAAGCTACAATTGCTGAACAATATCCCTCGAAAAGAGGTGAACGCATCTCAGACTTCAACTCTGCAACTTACGTAGGAAGAGGCGTGGCACCTTTTTTGGGCGGTGCAATATTGGGCGTCACAAACTTTGGTTACCACACGCTGTATTTGGCCGTGGGAATTGCTGGAATAACGTCGTTTGTAATTGCCTTGTTAATGTTGCGTGAAACAAAAATAAGACCGTCTGATCAAGCAAAACCAAAGTTTGAAACAAAGAATATGATTAGGGGCTGGGTTCAAGTCGCCACTTGCAAAGCCACGCTGGTCGTTACATTCGTTCAAGCGGTCCAATATTACGTTTTTGGAGTTATCGAGTTTTTCTTGGTGCAATATATGCTGCAGGTTGCTAAATTTGATCCCCTTAATGTTGGCATCGTTATGGGGATCCAGATTGTCTCTTTAATTGTGTCAAGGCCTTTGATGGGACGCTTCTCTGATAGAAGCAGTAGAAGACTGCCAGTTGTTTTGGGATGTGTTTTGAGCGGTGTGCTTTTGTTTGCCATTCCATTCACTACTCAATTTTGGATTTTGATTGCCATCTCCATCGGCTACGGGTTAGGCTTTGCCATGGTAATCTCCTCCACGTCCCCCATCATTGTTGAGGCAAACCCAGCTTGTTTAGTGGGAACTTCGATGGGTTTCTTAGCCACCATGATGGATGTTGGACAAGCAATCGGACCCATAATAAGCGGAGTAATCCTAGCGTCAATTCTAAGCTACAATGGACTCTTTTCATCATTAACAATTTTGCTTGCAGCTTCTGCCGCCGTCTTTTTCCTCTCAGGAATAGCTAAAACTAAACAGGAACAAAAAGGAAAAAGTAACTTACTTGAGTGTTAGGCTTTTGTTTTGTTGCTGAAGTATTCTTTGAGTGGGTTCCAGTAAGATTCGAACCAGCCGTCGGTGAGTTCGTCTACCTGCTCTTCTGGAACGTCAGAGTGCACCATCACAAGCTCTGTTCCCTCAGGGACTTTGCAGAGCGTCAACTCCAGCTTGGAAGGACCGTACCCTTCAACCCAATCAGTGGTCGTCCACTCTTGAACAATACGTTTTCCTGGTTCAAGCTCAAGATACTTCCCAAAAATGTAGCCATCCCAAGCCGTCATTTTGCCGCCCACAACCGGCTTTCCCGTCGCTTTGGCATCTGTGAACTCAGAGTGCTTTTTTGGATCAACGTAGGCGTCGTAGACTTCTTGTGGAGAGGCGGGGATTACAACTTTTTGTGTTATGGTTTTGACCTTTAGTTGTTTTTTCATAAAATTCTCCCATTCAATATACTGAGGAAGGGCTTTTTAACGTTTGATGTTATCGGTTACGGGGTTGATGGGAGCACGATTTTTGTAGGGTTACCCTGTAGCTTCATAATTGACCTTGTTTCCTTTTTTGTCTTTAGTTGCCTGTTTTCGTTTAAGTTGGAATTGAAATGGGTATCAGTTGGGTAAATGTTTATACGCATTCAGCTACTACTGTTGGTAGTAGCCCAGAATCAAAGCAATGAAAACAGCAGAAAGCAACAGCACCTAACTAGCCACCCAATTGACGCCAAGGACGACTAGTCAGGTGCCAAAAACATCCAGCCGCTTCCACCCGGACACAAACCAACCTCGCAGATCATTCTCCTTTCTTCGAGTGGTAAACCCACCCTGGTTTGTGCCCAATCCCCTTCTCCGGGTGGAGGCGGCGTAGCAACCCAAAACTGATTATTGAATTCTAAAATTTCAATTCCTTTCAATATCCAGGCCTATCTGTTCAGAATCCTGGGGATTTACCCTTGACACGAAACTGACGCTCGTATATCGCTTTAACTTTTTCGATGGTGTCAGCTTCGTCGGGGGTTTTGTTGTCTCGTATACGAGTGATTCTTGCGAAACGCAACGCCATTTGACTTTTGTATTTTGGGCTTTGTTGGATTTCGTTGTAAGCTACTTCGACCACGATTCTGGGGACAACAGTGACACGGTGCCCTGTTTCGCTGACTATATTTTGCTTTAATCGGTTGGTCATGTCGATTATTTCAGCATCAGTTAGGCCTTTGAAAGTTTTGCCTACATCCAAAAACTCGCTGCTCCTGGAATCTTTTGCCGCCAAATAGTAATCGGAGAGCCATCCTTTACGTCTACCATACCCGTACTCAGCAGCAGTCACTACAAGGTCTAAAGGTTCGAGGACTGTTTTGATTTTCAACCATTTTTTTCCTCTACGCCCTGGCGTATAGGGGCTATCCAGTTGCTTAGCCATCAGTCCCTCATGCCCAGCTGCTATGGCTTTTTCTAGGAAAGCTTCTGCATCTTCCTGCGTATCAGTGACAAGCTGTTTGGTTAAAGGAATCTCTCCAGCGGTCTGAGCTAAGAGTTGTCTGCGCTCTAAGTACTGTTTGTGGATTAGGCTTTCGCCGTTGAGGTAAAGGATATCGAAGAGGTAAATGCTGAGAGGGATACGTTGAGCCATATCGGCGATGCCTCGGACCCGTTTGAAACGTCGCATTAGATGTTGAAAAGCAATTGGGAAGCCAGCATTATCCAAAGCTACAACTTCACCCTCTACGATGGCAGAATCCACTTTAATACTGTTTTTTACTGCGGTTACGATTTCAGGAAGGCTTTCTGTGACGTTGGTTAAGCGTCGGCTAAAAATTTGGACATCGCTGTTTTGCAGGTGAATCTGTACTCTGGCTCCATCGTACTTGTACTCGAAAGCAGATTTGCCGCCATGATCTGCTAGCGCTTCAGCCACTGTCTGAGCGGTTTGCGCAAGCATAAGATTAACGGGTCTAAAAACATTAAAACCTGCGTTATCCAAACCATCTGGACCCTTTGTTTTCAGGGTTAGAGCAACCTCACCTATATCGCCTAGAACCATTCCTGCATGCTGAACCTTTTTAATGGCCACATCAAAAGCTCTGGCGACAGCCTGCTCTATTAGACCTTCATGAAGACCCGTACGCATTTCACCAGTGAAAATTTTAACTAAATACTTGGCTTCGAGGGGTGTGGCTTGGCTGAACAGCGTTGTTATGAGACGTTCTTTTTTGGTTCTTGTCCCTTGGCCTCTGATGATTGGGCGACGGCGTCTAATGTGCGTCTGACTTCAAGTACAGTTAGGGACCGCTCAGCGAGTTGTATTTGCTTTCTGGTTTTCGCACCTTCAAGAACCAGTTTTGTTGCTGAACCTATATCTCCAGTGGCTGCCATGGCTTGACTAAAAAGATCCCAGCTAAACTTGCTTATGCCTTCTAAGACATGAGTGATTGTTGACCAGCTTACATCGAGGGTTTTTTGACTATACTTTGGAAAGGCTCTGCCAACCATCATGTTAACTGCTGGCTCCACTTCTTGTGGGCTAAGGGTTTTGAGGTAATTCGCGGTTAGGTCTATGATCACCAATCGTTTTTTGGTCGCTTCAACCGCTTCAAGCAGCTCACTTAGAGATAGGAATGAGGTAGACATTGTTTACCCGAAAAACTGTACACTAGAAATAACGCCCCACGCTTATTTAATTAACCTGTTACCAAAAAGTTATGCAGTACCGGAAAACAAAAAATTAAGAAATGAGGAAAAGGTGATTGGTGAAGCTTAAGAGAACACCGAGAACGATGATTCGCCTTCTGGCTCTTCGTTCTTCTTTTTAAGTTCTGCGATTTTTTTATCGAGCTCCTCGACTTCTTTTGTGTTGCCCAGTGCTTTTTGACTGTCTCGCGCATTTTCCAATGCGCTTAACCCGTAGCGTTCGAAGCCTTTGTTGAAAGAGGCATCGGCAGATTTGGTGAAAAGTTCAACGGCTTTTTGATATTCTTTTAAAGCAAAGCTGCATTCGGCTGCTTTGTAGTTCATTTCTGCTGAACCAAAATAATTCTGCCCCTTATAGTAAAGGTCGGCTACCTTAACAAATAGGTCTCTTGCTTCGGAGTATTTGCCGTTTTCCATTAACGCCATAGCTTCTTTGTGCAGTTTAATCGGGTCTTCTTTCATGCTCATGAATTATCACTTACAATATTTTGCGGGAACTTACTTTTAGATTTTCCCCTTCCTAAACTGCTCAGTTTCAAGAACAGGGAAAATCGGCTATGGATTAACATAAAAGCGTGTCTAAGTAATGCTGTAGGTAGGGAAAATCTTGATGCTTCGATGCATTAGCTGCGGCAGTGAATATGCGATTTATCCCTTGCAAAGTACCTGTCAAAAATGCGGGGGTAGCTTGGAGTTTGTTGCGAATTTGCCTAAAGCGGGGCAGATGAAGTTTTCTGGCGCACAGGGGTTTTGGAGGTACAAGCAGTTACTACCGCCAGTTAAACACATGGTCAGCTTAGGTGAGGGAGCAACACCACTCCATAAAGCTGAAAGACTCGCTAAAACCATGGGGCTCAAAGAGCTTTACTTAAAGGATGAAACTCGCAACCCAACAAATAGTTATCGCGACCGGGCTGCAGCATTTTTAACGTCTCATGCGATTGACCAAGGCTTTGAAACTCTGGTTTGCGCCACTAACGGGAATATGGGTGCGTCTTTAGCGGCATATGCTGCAAGAGCAGGATTGATATGCCATGCCCTGGTCCCCAAAGTTGTTGACGTGGGAAAACTTGCCCAGATGATTGCGTATGACGCAGTTATTGAAGAGTCTGGCGATATGGTGGATGACGCCATCCGAAAAGCAGCAGAGTTAGCTAAGGAAACTGGCTGGTACCAAGCCACTGCTGAACTAAACCCGTTGGTAGTTGAAGCCCAAAAAACCATTTCATACGAGATAGTGGAGCAGTTCGGGATGCCAGAGTGGGTTATTGTTTCAATGGGAAGCGGAGGAAGCATCTATTCACTTTGGAAGGGCTTTAGAGAACTTAAGCAGTTAGGTCTCACCAATTCGTTGCCTCAGATGATTGGAGTTCAAACAGAAGGCTGCGCCCCAATTGTGAGCAAACTCAAAGAAGAGAAGGCCTCAAAATCCTGCAATTCATCTACACGCGCCCTAGCCATCCTCGTAGGCGAACCCCTGCAGAGTGACCTGGCAATTAAAGCGATTCAGGAATCAAAGGGATTGGCTTTAACAGTTTCAGACGGGGAAATTTTAGCTGCCGAACTTCTAGTGGCCAAACTTGAAGGCGTCTTTGCGGAACCCGCTAGTTCAGCGGCTGTCGCTGCACTTCAGAAACTTGCTGGAAACCAAATTGCTAATGACAGCAGCGTGGTCTGTCTTATTACTGGAAGCGGGTTGAAGGCGACCGATGTTTTGCAAGCGCTAAACAAGAAACAGAAGGCAGCGGGTTTGGGGCTTGCGGTCAGTACAAAACAAAAAATTCTCAAAATTCTAAGTGAAAAAGATACTTACGGTTACGACTTATGGAAACAGCTGGGGCAGATTATGACTCGTGCCGCGGTTTATCAGCATCTTAACGAATTGGCTGATAGGGGTTTGGTTGTAAGCTATGAGGAAGATGGGAAGAAGTTTTTCCGTGTTACTGAGCGGGGTAGGAAGGTTTTGGCGGCTTTTGATGAGATTCATTTGCTTATGTGAGTCTTGGCTGGTTTAGTAACATTTATTAGTATAGCCACAACTATACTAAAGTTGCAACTATACTAAGTGAAACTAATGCTTAACAACAACAAAACACAATTCAAAAGAGCTGCAACTACCTTCGCATTATCAGCGGTAATGGCTGCTCTCGTGGCCATATCAACATTCCTAATCCAATTTCCCGTTCCAGCAACAGGAGGTTACATTGACATTGGAGACGTCATGATTTTCATCAGCGCTCTAACATTCGGACCAATTGTAGGCGGCCTCGCTGGAGGCATCGGATCATTCATCTCAGACGCAGTTTCAGGTTACCTTCTCTACGCCCCATTCACGCTCATAATAAAAGGACTCGAAGGAACAATTGCAGGTTCAATCTCTAACCAGGAAAATATTTGGCGGGACGCAATAGCAGTTACGGTCGCAGGTGTGGAAATGGTTGGAGGATATTTTCTTGCAGAGTTCTTCCCCTTGCATATTGGTTGGGCAGCGTTAGTAGAGGTACCTGGAAATATCACCCAGATAGTTGTGGGAGCAGCTATAGGCATCCCTGTATCATTGGTCTTGCGACGCAGGCTTCCAGCAGCATGGAGAAAAAGTTAGAAACTTAAAAGCTAGATTTCACAGATGTTAAGTTATGAAGCTTCCACCTGGAAAAATCCCTGTTGACATCCTAAAGGAAGTCGTGTTCAAAAATCTCGGCGCTGAACGCAACGAAGTAGTTTTAGGACCAACCGCAGGCATAGACGGCGCTGTGCTGGATGTCGGAACTAAAAACGCCATCGTCTCCATGGATCCAATCACAGGTGCGGTCGAGCGTATCGGTTGGGAAGCAGTTAACGTAAACGCTAATGACGTTGCCACTTTCGGAGTTGAACCAGCCTTCCTCTTTTCCTGCCTTTTACTGCCAGAGGGTGCCGACAGCAAAATCGTCGAAACAATAAGCAGCCAAATGCACAATGCGGCAAAAGAGCTCGGCATAGCCATCGTCGGCGGCCACTGTGAATCCACGCCTGGTTTAGCTAGCCCCATTGTTGTTTGCTGCATTATGGGATTAACGGAAAAGGGCAAGTACGTCACTGCCGCAGGAGCGAAAACCGGCGACAAACTAATTTTAACAAAAAGTGCTGGCATAGAGGGCACCGCGATTCTAGCTACGGACCGTCAAGAGCAACTGTCAAAATCCTTCAACCCAGTTATGCTTGAAAGCGCAAAAGGCTTTTACAGCCAAATAAGCGTGGTGAAAGATGCTTTAACAGCTTACAAAACAGGCGGCGTGCACGCAATGCATGACCCAACTGAAGGCGGTATTTTAAACGGCATCCACGAAATAGCTGACGCCGCCGGCTTAGGCGTAAGAGTTTTTGAAGAGAAAATTACGGTTGAGCCTGAAACCGCTAAAATCTGCCGTTTCTATGAGATTGACCCGTTGCAGCTGATTAGTTCAGGTGCTCTGCTGATAGCGGCTGACCCGGAAGCAGCAGACGGAATCGTTGAAAGCCTGTGCCGAGAGCACATTTACGCTGACATCATCGGCGAATTCAATCCTAGCCCACATAAACGGCTACTAATGCACCCGGACGGCATGGCAGACATGCTGCAAAGACCCATCTCAGATCACCTGTGGATAGCGTTGAGCCACTAATTCAACAGTTTATACACGGGATTCCTGTGTCCAAGCGTTTAAGCGGGCGCGCTGCACTTGAAACCGTTAAGCGGTCCTTGCATACAGGGCGCAGTCCGATGCCAACTATAATTTAGTCCCTTCTGATTAAAAATTGTAGGTTAGTGGTTTCCGCTTTGCAGAGCTACTTGGTAGATGGCGTAGCCGGTGTAGAAGGCGTAGGCAGCTAGAAGTTTGCCGATCAATCGTTCGTCGCCAAGCGTAAAAGCTTCAGCCATCAAGCCTATACTGCCTCGCCAAGTCCAAACGTTGGGTGGACGATAATGAATGCAGAATGGGCTATAACATGGAACCGCAATGTACCCTTTCTTTTCAACCCAATCTTTAATGTAGGCGTCCTCGTAAACATGGAGTTTCTTTGGGATATCAATGTCTTTGACAAGATTTGTTCGGATTAGCGTGTCATGGGTTCCACCGCGAACCTCAAAGATTTTGCGAGTAATCAACAAAAAAAGTTTCATTGTTGACGAGCTTCCGATTGTCGACCAAATTTCCGTTCCCCAAACCAGACCAACATCCGCGTTGATGTGCTTTTGGGCCTTGTTGAACCAGTCGTCACAGAGCACCACATCGCTATCAACGAAAAAAAACCATTCTGTGGTAACAGCTGCGATGCCTTTCTGGCGTGCAGTTGCCCGGTTACCTTTGTCAAAAATGATCGTTACATTGTGGTATTTTTCGTTGAATTCATTCATTATATCAAGGGTTTTATCTGTTGAGTACCCATCAACCACAATCATCTTCTTGACAGGGATGTTTCGGTAAACAGAGTTTATACATTCTTTCAAACGCCTATCGCTGTTTTTCGTTAAAAGTACAACATCAACAGACCCTGTTGCATAAGCTCCCTTCTTAGCCATCGTCGTAATGACACCCCATCTCATACTTGCAATGCAGAACAGCTTAAAAAATATAAAGCATATTAGCGATTGAGCTTATTTTTGAATGGGCTTAATGATTTCTTGGGCAGTATCTCAAGAAAACGTTAACGCTATTTTGCTAGCTCAGCTTCCGTTTTGGTGATAATAGGTCTTGGAAGTCAGGGTTTGATTGCCCATATTTCTCCTGAATGCCCCGGTTTATTCGCAGCCAGTCATCGTAAACAAGCGACCACGTTACGTTAGATACAACTCTTTTTGTAATGTATTCTTTTATCGGTCCTCTTTTGATCAGTCGCTTATGCCAGTCGACATCGATTAAGCCTCCACGTCGCAGGTACTGCAAGCTCTGGTACACCCGATCAGCATCAATGGGGTAGTTTAGGCTCCGTGATAGATCGTCAATAAGGGAGTCAAGAGAAATCTCGCTTTCTTGACGCAAACAAACAACAGCAATTACATCTACAGTTAAACGTGCGCTGCTACTAAGGTAACGGGTCTTGCGTTTAGGAATCAGAGACTGTTCAATTCGGTAGGCATGGCGTTTGTAGAACAATTTCTTTACAGTTTCAGCCAGAGCCAAGTAAGCGGCGAGAAACAGTACCAGCGCGACATAGAAAAGTGGCGGTAGAGGTACGAAATGGAATATTTTGCCAATCGGTGTGTAGGGTATGATTATGGCTGTGGCAACTATTGAAAAACAGCTGGCAAGTAAGTATTTTCCTGGTCGGCTCTTCCAGAATGGTGATTGCCGTGTCCTAATAACTAAAACGACTAACGTTTGAGTACAAAGCGATTCTACAAACCAAGCCGTTTGAAACAGAGACTGCTGATAAGCGGTTGCAATAGGCAAACCTAGACTAGTTGCAGTTAAAGGAACGCCGAAGACTAAAAACATCGTAAAGAATGTTGCGTAATCAAAAATTGAGCTAAGAGGCCCTTCGACTATCATAAAGTTTCGGATAAATGAAATATCCCATCGCTTAGGCCGTTCAATATATTCTTCGTCAACATTATCGGTGGCGATGGTTGTTTGAGACAGCGTATAGAGAAGGTTGTTAAGCAGTATCTGGATGGACAGCATGGGTAAAAACGGCAGAAACAGGGCGGCTCCGGCGACGCTGAACATGTTGCCGAAGTTGGAGCTTATACCCATCATGACGTATTTCATGGTGTTTCCGAAGGTTTTGCGTCCCTCGATTACACCTTCAGCAAGCACCCTAAGGTCATTTTGAAGAAGAATAATGTCCGCAGACTCTTTAGCGACGTCCACAGCATTGTTGACTGAAACTCCGACATCGGAGGTTTTAAGGGAAGGAGCATCGTTGATGCCATCACCCATAAACCCAACGACATGCCCGTTGCTTTTGAGCATGTTAATTACTCTGTCTTTCTGGGCGGGGGTCACCCTCGCGAAAACATTGGCATCTTCAACTGCTCTTGCCAAGGAGTCATCATGCATTTGAGCCATATCATTTCCAAGAACCACACCTTTAATTTCAAAGCCCAGTTGCTCACATATCTTGCGGGTGACCAACTCGTTGTCGCCAGTAAGGATTTTTAGCTCTATTCCCTCTTTTGCTAACAGTCCCAGTGACTCTTTGGCGGTTTCTTTGGGAGGATCCAGGAACGCGACAAAGCCGATGAAAACCATGTCGCTTTCGTCATTAACCGTGTAGGTGGTTTTTTCTTCCCTGAGTTTCTTATAGGCAACTCCTAAGACCCGTAAACCCTCAGAACTTAAGTCAAAGTATTTTGATTCAATCCACTTGCGCAACGCATCATCAATATCGGTCAGTACGCCTTCTAATTCCATGTAATTTGAAACTTTGAGAATTTCCTCGGGTGCACCCTTTGCAATGAAAAACCTTTGTCGCTGCTGCTCAACCACGACGGATACGCGTCTTCGAACAAAATCAAATGGTACTTCATCTATTTTTTGATAACCAGATAGGTCCAGTTCTTTATGTACAAGGATTGCCTCATCGAGTGGACTTTTCAATCCAGTCTCGTAATAGCTGTTTATGTAAGAGTAAAGGAGGACTTTTTCGTCATCTTTACCGTCCGAGTCAACATGCAACACCAATGAAATGGAGTTCTCAGTCAATGTACCGGTTTTATCTGTGCACAATACGTTCATGCTGCCGAAGTTTTCGATTGAAGGCAGATGCTTGACGATTACTCCTTTCTTGGACATGTTAACAGCGCCTTTAGAAAGGTTCATTGTGATGATCATGGGGAGAAGCTCAGGCGTTAATCCGACGGCGAGAGCAGCAGCAAATAGCAGCGACTCGATTAATCCCCGGTGGAAAAGGGCAAGAACGATAAAAACGAAGATGACAAGTACGAATGTGACTTGCATTATAAGGTAACTAAATCCCTTTACGCCTCTCTCGAACTCTGTTTCAGGCGGCTTGGAAATAAGCTTCTTTGCGATTTTTCCATATTCAGTTAAGCCGCCGGTTTTAACGACGACAGCTGTTGAACTACCGCTTACAACTGACGTCCCCATGAACAGGTAATTGTTCCACTCAGTAATGGAGCCAGAGGACACGTCAATGTTTTCCATTTTGTTGGGTGTTTTTTCCGCAGGGAACGATTCTCCGGTGAGAGCACTTTGATTTACGAAAAGGTCCTTGGCGGTGATTATTCTTGCATCTGCCGGAGCGATGTCTCCAGCGGAAAGGAAAAAAATATCTCCAGGAACAATTTGTGTTAATTTGAGTTCTGTTTTGGAGTTGTCACGAAGTACTGTAGCGGTTGTGCTTACTTTTTCTTTAAGTAATTCCGCCGCGTTCTCAGCTTTAGACTCTTGATAGTGGTCAATGCTTACACTGATCATTACGATAACAAATATGACTGTAAAATCGGCGATATCACCTGAATAGGCTGCCAAGCCAGCGGCAAACAAAAGAATTAAGATTAATGGACTCTTAAAATGAAGCAGAAAACTAACTATTCCTGAACGTTTAGTTTTATGGGCTAACTCGTTAGTACCATAGAGACCTATTCTAGACTCTGCCTCTTCGCTGCTTAAACCTTGCGCAGAAGTCCCAAGACGAGACATCACTTGGTCTGCAGGCAAAGTTAAAATTTCGTCGGAAGTAATCGGAGGCTGCGCTAAGGGAACATTTTCTTTAACCGCGAATATTTCAGGGTTAACTCGCGCGTCATTTGCCACTTTTTACTCCGCCAGTGTTCACTCAACAGTGAAACCTTTCTAGCATAAGCAAACCTTCATTCATAAAAACCATTCCTTGCATGAAGCAATGAACACCCCAGATGTTGGGAAAAACGCGTTTTTTAATCGTTTGTTCAATGAAACAAAGCGCAAATAAGTATCTGAACCTATCAAATTAAGCGTCAGAGAAAATAGTCGTTTGGTTTTAATCCTCTGGAAGGGACAATAATTAAGTTTAATAATTGTTTTTATAGTTCCAGTCTAAGTACTCTTAATATTAACTCGGTAGCCGTGACATTTATTTGACCACAGGTATGACGAAAGCGACATCTATTGTAGCACGTGCCCTTACGTCCGGCAAGCCTCATCATGCCCAGTGGCTAGTTACAAGGAGATGTAATTACTCATGTGCGGGCTGCAACGTTTGGAAGGAACAAGACGATAGGGAGCTTCCAGCAGCTGAAATAAAAAAAGGCATGGATATCCTCAAAAAACTCGGCATTGTTGAACTTGTTATTTCAGGTGGAGAACCTCTGCTGAGAGATGATATCGGTGAGATTATTGATTATGCCTCAAAACTTTTCTTAACAACCGTTTATGACAACGGGAGCATGGCTATAAAAAAAATGGATTGCTTGCGGAAAGCAGATTTTGTTGCGATTTCAATTGACAGCTTAAATGAAACAAAAAATGATTCAATCAAAGCTGTGCCTGGCGCTTGGAAAAGGGCAATGGAAGCGGTTGAAACACTTCATAAAGAAGGCATAAACGTAAACGTTACGCCAACAATTTCGCAAAAGAACATTTATGAAATCCCAAAATTAACTGAGTATTTTACGCAAAGACAAATCCCCGTGTATTATAGCCTTTACTCGTTTGATGTTTCAGCTGGCAAAGATCAACTTTTTAGGATTGGCAAAGCAAACGACGAGTTCATGATAACTGATAAGCAAGCAATGGTTAAGCTATGTGATTCATTGATTGCCATGAAAAAAAGAAATGGCAGAATCTTTATAACAAAAAGGCTTTTGAAGGCTGTTCGAGGCTATTACGATCAAGATAAGCGTGTTTGGAAATGTGGGGCTTTAAAGAATTTCCTCGTGATTGATCCGTTAGGCAGAATCGCTGGATGCCATAGCCACAGTTTTGTTGGATCGGTGTTTGATTTACCTAAGAAATGGGATAGCCAAGAGTTCCAAATTTTACGTGAAACTTACAGTACATGTGCGCAATGCAATTATCTTTGCTATATTTTCTATTCGCTTGAGGGCACTCCGTACGGACATCTTTCGCTAGCTGTGGATCAATGGAAAAACGCCAGACGATTTTTCAAGTAGAAATAAGCTTTGCCTGGTAAAATAGCTCTTTTTTTCTCCACTAAATGTTGGGAGCCGAAAGTACAACTGAGCTGATGACTTTGCAGAGTACCTCAAAAACTTCCTGTGCATTCAAATTGTCAGTGTCCAAAACCAAGTCAAACGGCGTAAAATCTTCCCCTAAAACAAAGCCGTAAAGCTTTTCGTAAATCGCCTTGGTCCGAGCTTCTTTTTCTTCTAGAACTTTGAAGGCTTCCTCAACGGTTATTTTGTCGCGTTCAGACACTCGCACTGCTCGCCTCTCGAGAGAAGCCATTAACCATATTTTGAAACCATCTTTAAGAAGCCAAGGCATGGTCCAACTGTCAAGCAGAACATTCCCTTCCCGAGCATATTCCAGCAGCTTAGCATCAACTGCCTTGTCGAATTTAGGGTCATTTGACCTTTCTTTGAGAAAATGTAAGCCTTCAGGGCTCTCCCACCAGCCCTCACGTGACACGTTATAGCCTTCTGCAGCGGCAAGCGCTTTTAATGCGTCGCCACCCGAATAACATTTCAAACCGTATTTTTCCGACAATTTTTTTGAAAGAGTACTTTTTCCAGTTCCAGCCATGCCGCAAATACATATTACAACTTTTTGTTCAGCGAAGCGTCGTTCCGTATTTTTAGCCATCAAGGAGTCACCGTGTGTTCGCAAATTAGGGTTCAATAGGCATTATGCCAATTATGCGGGACACTAGTAAACCAAGGAAGAACGAGCAAATCGGGTACCAATAAACCACTGACAAAGGTCCAATGCCTGGTATGTAAACGAGAGATGTGGTTCCATAAGTTGGCGTTAACACGAAAATCCAAACGATGATGTAGACAAATGATATTCCGAATTGAACCATTTGTGGCTTCATCATTTTTGACTGCATCGCATTTATCTGCGATTGCCTTTTCTTAAGTTTCTCCACCTGTTTTTTGTCGTTAGCTCTTGCAGCCGCCATGGTTTCAGCGCGGTATTCATTCATTTCTTTCTGCATAACTCGGTATTGTTCCCAACCGACGAAATAGTTGATTAAAGTTCTGTTAATCAGAGTGTTAATGAAGGCAATTCCGGTAGCTATAGCAAAAATAATGAGTGCAGCATCAATGGTGTTAATCACGATGGAGGTACTGACGTCTATGGTAGTCTCCGGAGTGCTGAGTACACTGGCAGTAGCGTTTTCATTAAGTCCGATTGCCCATTTGTAAGTTCCGTATACTTGAGGATTTGTCGCATCAACGCTGAAAGAAACGTTCTGTCCAGTGGCTATTCCAGAATTGGAACCTACTAGAATAATGTAATTATTTACTAAACTTATGTTCCAACCTTGAGAAGCCGATTCGGGAGCTATGGATAAGTTGTTAACTTTTTTGTATCCAGAAGGAATTGTAATATTTACCGCCCCAAGATTTCCTGGCCCTGCATTAGCAATACTAAAAGTGTAAGTTGTTGCCTGATCAACGCCTGAGTTCTTTGGTGAAATTGTTGCTTGGGCGTTAAGATTCCCCGAGGCGTTTGCTGACGCGACGAATATACTCACGACTGATAACGTCATTATTGTAATCAGAAGGATAATAGCAATTTTACTTTGTACTTTCATGTGTCTCCTTCCATCATTCCTCGACAATAAACACTGATTCCTTCTTGATACTTTATGCTGTAGCGTAACTTGTTTCCTTGTTAATAACCGTTTTTCCTTCTCCAGAGATTTGGGTTCCAGAGAAGAATTTTTGGCGCAGAAACAAGATTTACGATTGTTTTTCGACGAAAAATGGTTCCTTAACGTTGCCCGTCGCATGTTAATTGTGGTAAAAGATTATAGTGGCCTCCACGCTGCTGTTGAGTGAGTGTGAGATTTGTGACTTTGCCTACAAACACTGAATGTAACAAAATCATCGACCAATTAATTGAATCTCGAAGGTCAATAAGAAAGTTCAAGTCCGAAGTCCCTCCAAGAGAGAACATAGAGCAAGTTCTTCAAGCAGGTCTTCTTGCACCCTACGCTAGTCCAGGTGTGTCACAAGAAGATTTCAGGCGATTCATCGTTATACCAAGAGAAAGCAAAGCGACAGCTCAAGTTGCAACAGTTTTCAAGCGTCAAGTTAAATATTGGAGCAAAAATATTGAAGCTCAAATGGAAACTGACGAATTTCTCAAGAAACACGCCGGTCCTTTTCTTGGGAGGCTTAAAATGATGGGTGAACAGGGGTTGCCAAATATTGGAAAAGCCCCTTACTATATTGTGGTGGCAGAACAGCGAGGTTTTCCACCCGCAGAACAGCTTTCTTTAGCGCATTGCTTACAAAATATGTGGCTAAAAGCTACGGCTTTAGGTCTTGGAATGCAGCTTCTGTCAATAACTGAACAGTTAGACAAAGACAAGGAATTTTGCGACTTAATAAGAATCCCAGTCGGAGAATATGCTTTAGACGGCTGCGTAATTGGCTATCCTGACATAAGACCGCCAATGCCAAAAAGACCTAACCTGAACGAAGTGACCGAGTGGATAACTTGAAATCGTCTTTTGGACATATAGAGTAGTTGGTTTATCGAATTTTTAAAGGTTCAAATTGTTGTCATTGTGGAGGAGGAAGAACTGGATTTACCGTAATTTTTCTATGATAAATCCTAGCTACAATAGTTAGTCCACTGATGGCGATGGCAAAGTAGAATGGCCACTCGAAAGCGGCGGAGGCACCAAAGCTCGTGCTGGAACCATTGGATGCGAATTTTTGAGGAACCATTACCGTGGCAGCACCACTAAGTGGAAGATTAAATCCTACAACGGCTTGCAATATGAGCGGAATAGTAATCAATTCCACGATAAAGAACACCAACACAATCAACAGTTGTTTGTAACCGAAACCTAGCAAGCGTTTTGAATATGGTTGATTAGGTTTTAATGCATAGATCAGAAGTATTAGACTGCCTGCCAACAGGGTAAGTAAGCAGGATATGTTTAGCGCCAAAACTAGTGGTATGGAAACGGCGGAACCGGAAATCATTAGGTTGAGGTTTACTGGCGAGAAATTAACCTGAACGTTCGCTGGGTTCAAAGCGGTGAATTGCCACCATGGAACAAATAGGGAAACAGCAATCAGAACCAAAGTGGAAAGTGCAGCTGCCAATGCGATAAAATTTATTTTTTGCATCATGATCACCAGCTTATCGCAATATTCCCAAGATCTTGGGATTGCGCTCCTTGATTTGTTACGCCGTCCTCTGACATTTGGGCATTAACTATTGTGACATCCACTGAGTTGGCGTGACTATAGTTGTTATTTAAGTCATTTAATCCGTTCTGGGTCAAAGTTCCGGAAACACTGACTGTAACTGTTTGTCCTGAAGAAATTGTGGTGGAGTCGATGGAGCTAACCGTTCCTAACTGAGTTTGGTCTGAAGTTAATTCTAAAGTTCCAGTCATCGAATTTATTGTTGTGCTTTGGCTTAAGGTGTTGGTTATGGAAAAAGTCAAGGTTATTGTTTTTTTGGAGGTGTTAATTGTTCCGCTATTAAAGACTGGGTTTACACCTTGCGGGTTATTGTTACTGTTTGAGTTATTTCCATTATTATTGTTGTTATTGCTGTTGCTACTGTTATTATCGCTGTTACTGTTGGGGTATAAACTTATCTCCTGGGGGGTACTGATGCTTGCTTGAGCATTCGACCCTGATGTCATCGTAAATGTTAAGGTGTCTTGGTTTTGATCGATTGTCCCGTTGAGGTTCAAGTTAAAAGTGCTCCCTGAATTAAGACTGCCTTGAGAGTTTGCTGTAATCTGTGTACCAGAACTACTTTCTGAGGTGGTACCGACGAAATTGAAGACATAATCATTGTTTGAATTAAATACTGGCTCAAGACTGTTAGGAACGTTTGTTGGCGTCAAATCTAAACTCATTTGGATGTTGTTTCCGCTTTGTGAAACCATGCAGTAAATGTTTGCGGACATTTCGTCTGAAGATGGACTATTATTGTTTGGAAGACTGACGTCGAATTGTCCTGAGCCCCCAAAACTGTTCGTTGGATTGTTCATTAATGGATTAATATTATTTACATTTCCAGAATTGCTACCCGTATTTTCATTGTTGTTACCATTATTGTTATTATTTGAATTGTTATTCTGATTATTGTTGTTATTGCCATTATTGTTGGAATTATTATTGCTGGAATTATTGGAATTGTTATTATTGTTGTTATTTCCGTTGTTATTGCTATCGCCAGAATGCATCACCTGTTGAAGTTGAGGCGTCAAAACCATTTGGGTTAAATTGCTTCGATACATTACGGCCACTGTTCCTATTGGACCTAAAATACATCCAACGCTGATTAATACCAAAACAATACGTAACGTCTGCATCTTGCTCAACCATTTAGTATGACTCAAGATAATAGAGTCCCACTTAAGCTTTCTGGATTTCGCCTCAACTAAAATACTCACGGAAGAGGCGTCCGAATGAAGCGATAGTTACGAGACTTGAATTGTATTAAAATTGTTTTGGGTTCAACCTTACGAACTGTCCAATGCNNGGCGGCAACCTGACGAGTCCAAACCTGTATTTCACTCCAGTTTCTCGTATCAAGCGTTTTGGTTTGGTCCAACCCGTTTTTCCTTAGCTTTTTTCTATTCACTTTCATCATAATATCGACGATTAAACCGTGGCTTTGATGGAAATCCATGAAACCGCCGAAAAACCCGAAGGATATCGGTTGCAAACCATATTTTTCAGCAGTTTCTTTAAGGTACTTAGTTTTGGCTTTGTCTCTTGCTTCATCTTTGCGATCGGCCATTTGGCAACTGACGTATAGGGCGGTTTTCTTTTGCTTAAGAAGCTGGGCGTTTCTTTCTAGAAACAACAGGGTTTCAGTTGTCCATTTATCCGCTCTTATGCCACTCCCTACGATGAAGAGGTCGTAAGTCACTATGTCTTTGGGGATATTTTTGGAGCCAACTATGTTTACAGTGATTCCTTCTTTTCTGAGGGCTTCGCCGATTTTCTCTGCAACTCCAGCTGTGCCTCCCCATCGTGTGCCGTATACTACAAGTGCATTCATATCATACACTCTAACAGTTCAAGATGTTTTTGCATGAAATTAACTTGGTTTTCTTATGTGAAGTTGTTAATTAAGAATGCGATTGTGGGAAGCTGGTTTAAGTTTTAAAAGATAAAAAAAGAAAAAAGGGTTTGTTTGTTTTTTAGCTTTTTTTGCTTATGGCTTTTTTCGCATTAGCAAGATGATTGCTGCGCCAACTATTACGATGACGACAATTATGGCTGCTACTGCTCCGTAGAATGCGTCGTTAGATACTCCGCCTGCTACTGTTTGGGTTGTTGTTGACATTGGTGTTGGTGCTGCTGCGTCGACTGAGAATGCTGCGCTGTCGGCTGAGCCGTAGTATGAGTTGGATCCTGCGAATGTTGCGGTTACTGTGTATTTTCCTGTGACTGATGTTGGTTTGTATTGGAAGCTAAAGTGGCCGAATTGGTCGGTTGTTGTTGTGCCTATTGCGTAGCTGTTGCCGTTAGAGTCGGTGACTGATAGTTGCACTGTGACTCCAGTGATGTTGGTTGGTTCTGCCTTTTGCATGTAGACATATTCCATCCATGCGCTTTCGCTTGCATCAGAGACTGCTGGAACGCCATTGGGGAAGTCTGCTTTCACTGTTGATTGTGATGTGCCTGCGGAAACATCGTATACTGAGCCGCTGATTGTTACTGAGTTGCCAAGTGCTGTGGAGCCTGAGGGTGCGTTAACTATCGTTTGTGATGGTCCCTGACCGACTGCGTAGATTTGTGCATCGTAGTCATTATAGTAGATGAGGACGCCGTCTGCAACTCCGGATGATAATGGATACATCCAGCCTGCCATTTCCCATATGTAGGCGCCTGTTGTCGCGTTGAGGCATTTAACTAAGTTACCTGCTTCGAGAGGTGTTTCTGCTGAGTGCTCGTGTACGCCCACATAGACGTTGCCGCCTGCGATTAGACTCATCATTCCAGGGCTAGATTTAATGACTCCAGCGGTTCCTGGTGGAATAATCGCGGTTCTCCATGCTAGACTTGCATTGTTGAGGTAGTATGCTGAGATTGATCCGCCGTATCCTCCTGTGAAAAGCATGCCATATGCGACTTTAGTTTGGGTGAGTGAGATCAAACTTGGCCATGTATAGTAACCGTATGGTGTGATGGTTTGTGATTGTACGTCGGTTTGTCCGTTAAGTTGACCGGTACGCATGTCATAGATTGAGAATTGCATTGATGGTACGGCAATGGTGACGAATACTCCGTCGCTGGTTGCGTCTGCGTCTGCATGTTCAATCATGATGTTTTGGTTGTCGTTTGTGTCTGTGGTGAGAGTTTCAGAGTACAGTAACTTGCCGAAGTTAGGGTCGCTTGGGTTGATGTTTATTGACCAGACTGTGACGTTAGCGGGGTACGCATAGTTGGGTCCACTTGTGCCTGTTGGCCAACCGTTTGCAGATGCACCGTATGCTGTTGCGCCGGTTGCGTTCCATCCCCACAATATGTCGTTTGTTATGGAAGCTGCTGCTATGGTAACTGATGGGCTTGTTAATGCTCCTGTGAGATAGTTAACTACTGGTGCGAACTGTATTGGTGAGCTGATGTTCCAATCAAAGCTTGGATATTGGTTGTATGGTGTTGCTGCGCCTGAGTTGTTGGGGGTTGCAATGTTCTGTGCTGCTGCGGCAACTGCGTTGATCCATGTGGAGCCGTTCCAAATGTTGTTTGCAACAGCTGATGATGCGCCTACCCATGCGCCATTGACATAGCTCCAAACTTGGGCTAAGCCTGTAGACGATAGAGGTGCAGGTCCTGTTGGAATTGGGTTGGATGCAGGTACGTTTCCTTCAATTGTGGCAGATGTGACTGGCCCGCTGTAAACTCCTGGAATTACTTTGGAGGAGTTCCATTGCATTAGGTAGTAGTTGGGAGCTGCAGTTGTTCCGTAGTTAACAAAGACGTAGCGTAGGTTTTCGCCTGATGGACCCTGTATTTCGCCGATGGCTGCTCCTGCTGGTTGGGTTGATCCTGGAACGTTAGCGATGTGCAGTTCTGGTATGCCTAGTTGTGGTTGGTATCCAATGCCATAGTTTGTCGAGAATAACCACCCTGGATTGTCGATTCCGTGTTCGTTTGGAGTATCTTCACTGTAGTAGTAGCCGAATTGCGGAGTGTTAGCTGTTGATGATTGTCCTAGGGCTGCGGCAAAGCCTGGGGCTGCATTGTAAAATGAAGTTGTGTTTTCCGACCAGAGCAATTGTCCAGTCTTGAGGTCAACACAATTAAGCAGTTCGCTTGAGCCAGTTGTGTATAGGTTGGGGCTGTAGTAAAGTCGTCCGTACATGATGATTTGTGTGGTGAATCTTGGTTGATATTGTGAGCCTGTGTTGAAACTGTTACCGAGTCGAGTTGTGTCACTTCCGCCAAGAATACCTGAGTCCTCTGTTGGTAGAGTCCACAAAATGTGGCCGCTTTCTGGTGCTGTTCCGTCTGGTTGGTAGTCGTTTTGGTAGCCTCCGTTGTTGTAGTCATGTGCGCTGTGGAGCCAGTTTGATGCAACTGCGTACCAAGCAGGGTTTTCTTGCTCGATTGGACGTGTCCAAAATGCAGTTGGAACCGGGTTATACGTTGGTGCTGCTAAGCCAGTAACTGATACTGGGTTTTGCTGAACAACCAACGTTGTTGTGTAACTGCTAGTAAGGAAGGTTACGCCGTAGTAGTCATTATTTAGAACTGCACTGTTTGTTGCATTAAATAGGTAATTGAGTTTGAGGAAGTTTACTGTGAATGTGTAGTTGCCGACTGTGTCTGGTGTGTAGGTCATGTAGGTTGATCCTGTTGCGTCAGACTGGAATACTAGTTGTCCGTTGATTGACTGAACTGAGTTTTGGCTCCAAGAAGAGTAGCCTGGCGGTGTTGCTGTTGGGTAGGTTTGGGTTGTGCCATTTGGTGTTGTTACCGTAAAAGTGTACATGTATCTTACGGGATAGCCTGTCAAGATTGTTGCTGAGCCTTCAGGTGGAACTTGTGGGTTGAACATGACAATGTTGTCTGATTGGCCGATACCGATTGGGTTAGGCGCGGTAATAATGAAGACGTGTGTTGCGATGTTGTCTTGGAATCTGTTCCATAGGAACAGCCTTGTTGCGCTAGCGTTTGCGTCCATGCCTGTCCAGTGCATGCCGGCTTGGACTGCGGCGTAGGTGTTGTTGTCATAGCCGTCGCCGTGTGGATTGGCAGCGGTTATAGTGTTTGGAATAGGATAAAGATGGAAAGCGTCGCCTTTAACTGTAGATACTGCTCCAATTGAAATAGCCATAGAACATACTAAGACTAAAGCGATAACAATAGCCATAGTTTTATGTTTAGATATTTGCATCTTAATTTCTCCTAAATTTAATGAAC
>PLSP01000162.1 GCA_003165195.1 Candidatus Bathyarchaeota archaeon
GCTGCAGTGCTAAGCCCCTAATTATCTCGCATATTGCACGAAAAGCTAACGTCAGTAGCTTGCCTTTTTATGCGGTAATTGAGGGGTTAATTAAATCGGGTTTGTTGACTAAGCAGGATATCGGTAAATCTACGTTCTATAAGACTTCGCCTGCTGGTCATGACTTCATTAAGAAATATCATGATTTACTTTTTATGGTAAAACCGGTGCTGGATGCTTCTGAAGCGTTTATTGTGCAATCGGATACTGTTAAGTGACAAGATTATCAGTATTAATACTGAATAGGGGTATATTCAGAAACTCTTCACTTCGCTTATCATTTTTTGGGCTGATTGAAGTAGGTCTTCTTCTGCATTTTTGGAATATACTAAACAGGGAGATTCTACATTTATCCAGTCCATAAAATTCTTGATGTTCTTATAGGATGGACATTTTTTGAGTGTTTCAAGTAAGTCGGGGTTATTATCTTCTAACCATCTTAAAGAGATTTTTTCACCTTCGAGAATTCGTGCACCTACAGCTTCATATAATACGACTCCTAAATTGCCAGCCCCAAGATTCTTAAATTCTGTTGGAAGGTTTTCAAGACTATTATTAGCAATAAAATAGCATTGAAATCTGACAAACTCTCGATTGTGTTCAAGAAGTTTGTACCAACGGTCGGCCTTTACCTCAAATAATTCTTTCAGTTTTTCAAACAATTTAGGAGATACTTTTTCTTCTACTGTTTTCCAATCAAAGACCTCTCTAAACTTCTCTCTTTTTTTGATGCTTATAATTAGAGCGTTTACATCATTCAATAGTGGCTTGTAAATTTCTTCTCTTTTTCTCTCTTTATCTTTTGACCGTGGAACATAAACTTTGGAGTATACTTGTATTAGCGCAGCAATAGAGGTCATAATAGCAGCTATAGCAGCAATAATAAGAGTCCAATTAATGTTTTCAATCAAAATGTGGCCTTCACCATCTCAATCAATCGGCACTATGTTTTCTGTATATGTGTTTACTCCTAATGGAACGTAAAAAGTGTTATAATCACCTGTTCCTGTAGAGCGTGGTTGGAAGTCAAAGACATTGTATGATTGACCACCTAATAGCAAAACGCTGTATTGACCATTGACAAGAGGCGCACTTGTTTCAAATGTTCCGTTTAAGTTTTGAAAATACATAGTATTGACAGTGTCACCATAGGCAGGGGTAACTGTTCCAGATACTTGCACTTGATTGTTTGTTCCAGTTCCACTTTTAGCTGGTAATTTAATAACTGCACTAATCGCTATTCCTAACACTAAACCAACCACTAAACCGATTACAATGCCAATGATTATTTTATTAGCCATTTTTAATCACCAAATATTCCTAGGAATCTTTGGAGAAAAGCGAAAATATACCCTATTACTGCTCCGATTACGAAAACAAAAGCATCTCCGCTTACTTTACCATAAAGCGTAAGTATCCACATGCTCAAGATAATTAGCCCTAATAGAACCCCAAAACCTAAAGTAACATCTTTTTTTCCTTTGCTTGCTGCCTTTGGATACCAATCTATAAATTCTGTAATTTTTAAAAGGAATACCTTTATTTCAGGTACAAATGGAGTCCACCATGTAACTGGGGGAGCGATATTTTCTCTTTTCTTGCTCATACTTTCAATTAGAAACTCGTTTAATTGGGCTATTCCCTCTTTTGTAAATTGATATTTTGTTCCATCGGGTAATTCAATATCGCCCTTAACAGAATCTTTTTTTGCTTCTATAATGTGAAGTACGTGAAAAACAAGAGAAGGCACATAAGCCATGTGAAAAACGTAGACTTCTATAGGCTCTTTTACTTTTTCTTGAATGAGTAATATCCCAGAGTTAGAGGCAGCATTTTCAATGCCTTCTTTGACAACGACATCACAAATTAAAGAGATTTTTACATCTTCTTGAGACATTTTCTTCGGTTCTCCTATTAGTGCTATTCAGATTTAAGACTTATTGTAATAGCAACTTGAACAAAAAGAGGATTATGAGCCATCTAACTTTTCTTTTTTACATGATTATGTTAGGTCAAATAACTTACAGTATTGTGCAATCATAGATTTTATAAGCAGGTGCTTGCTGAGTTGCTACCGCTATACTCTCGCAAGTTTAGCAGGGTTGCTTTCGAATTAATACCTAGTTTCGCCTGCCTCATCCAAAAGAGGAATTGTGCGGTTCGACTGGTAAGTATCAAATAAATTGAAGAGAGAGGGAATTTTGTTGGGTTATACACATAGGGGACAGAGGAGTCGCTTTAGTAAAGAAGAACGTGCTGCGAAAGATTATTGTCTAGCTCACAGCTTCTTTGATTCTAAAAAGAATGAATTAATCTATTTGGAACATGAAGAGGAAGTAGTTGCAGCTGTTAACAAGAAATTCGATAAAGAACTTGTGATTCCTGAGTTTATTCCAGAAACTCCTCAAGGCTTAGTTGTCCTGGATACTTATGGCACTGGAGCGTTTCAGTAATGGCTTCTTCAGAGGATGCTCATCAAAGTAGAGGTCGCAAAAGTGATTCGGCTAAATTTGCATTTGGAACTTGCCCTGCTTGTCCTGAGATTAAGAAAAAGATTGATCGTATAGATTTGGCGTTGCTGGGGCCAGATGGAACAGGCATGAAAGAAGGGATCGTCCATGCGATTACTCAGTTGCAGAAGAATCGTAAGGTAGAGACTAGCTGGGTTAATTTTGCTAAGCCCGTGGCAGTTGCTGTTGTTAGTTCACTTTTGACTTTTGCTTTAGCTTATGGTCTTCTATCTCATGCGCAATTGATGGACTTAGTATCTAAACTTATTGAAAAATAATTAGAAGTGATTAGAATGGCTTTTGAGAAGGAAAAGACTTGGCTGGAAATTCTAGGAAGGATCGCTGAATTACCTGCGGGTCTGCAGGAGATTGTCTTCGTGGATATTGTTGAGTCTGCAAAGAATCGAATTGCTACTATCAAGCGAATTGGGGAAGCGGATAAAAATTGAGGCGTTCTCAAGCAGAGTTGATCTATGCGGTTTTCGAAGTACTACATAATCAGCCTTTAAAAATTACGCATATCATGTACAAAGTTAATATCAACTGCCTGATTTTACGCAATATCCTGGATATTTTAGTGCAGACAGGTTTCGTTGAGGTGAAGATTACAGATAAGCCGCCTAAAGGTAAACGTTTGACTTCTGCTGCAAATACCCGGTACAGTGAAATGTACCGGTTAACTGAGAGGGGCGTAAAGTTTTACCTTGAAGTTCGCTCATCTACAAGAGCAATTAACGAGTTAATTGAAGCATCTGAGAAGCAACGCTACCTCTTTGATGCACAGAAAATGAAAGCTAACAGAATTAATTGAAGTGTCAAGTTATGTCGACTCCCCCAGAAGCTATTGAAGGCCAGCGCATAACAGCGTTAGAAGAGGCGCTTGGAATAACCTCAGAAATGCCTCAACAAGTCTGCGCAGCGGGTAAACAGCCAAAGGAACCAATGGTTAGAATGACCTTGCCGCTTTTTCATCGACGCAAAACAATGCTGATAGCCTATCATAGCGGTCACCTGAATCCTTTAGCACTTAGGCAGATGGCTATTGAATTTGAATGCACTGAGGCTGCTTTGCTTGATGATTTGGAAGACCGTGCGAATTGGGAGCCGTTTATCTGGGCGAATCAAGAGGCTCATAAGGATGGCAAGGCGTTGCTTAATCAGTTGCAGTTGGCTCGGGAAGAAGCCCTTTTTTTGATGAAGACATGTAAGTCTGCTAATGCTCGGGTTGGCGCGATTGGCAAGTTTATTGATTCTATTAAAGCTGAGATTGAGGTTGGGCAAAGTTTAGGTTTGTTGCCTAAGCAGATATCGCCGGCGGTTGTTGTGCAGCAGAATAATGTTATGCAGGTAAATGCTAAGACTGAGACTAAAATAATGATTGATTTGAGCAAGATGTCTGAAGATGATAGAAAAGCCCTTTTACGAGCTGAGGAGGCTCTCTCAAGAGCAGAGACAGCTACTGGCCCGCAGTAATCTGCAGTATTACGCGCGTTATCTCGGGTACATTGACACTGCTTGGTTTCAAGACGAATGGTACAATCTGCTTCAGCCACAAAACGACCCCCATCATTTTAGCCCTCTGCCCTGGCATGTTCGGGCGTTAAAGCAGTTTCACCTTGAAGCTCCGCGGAAGCATGCGAAGAGTGAATGCGTCTCCATAAATTATCCCTCCTGGCTAATCGGGAACTATCCTGAAATAAGAATTGGGATAGTCAGCAAAACCGCTCCTCTAGCCGAGCAAACTGTTGCGGCCATACGCAGCCGGATTGAGAACGATCAGCACTACATCAGCGTTTTCGGCGATCTGAAGCCTAAGACTCCGCAGAAATGGACCGATAGCGAGTTTTTCGTTAACCGTAAAACCATCAGCAAGTTTCCAACTCTGTACGGCTGCGGGTTAGGCGGCTCCTTAACTGGGCGTGGCTTTGACCTAATCATTGCCGACGACATCATTGATGAAGAAAACGTTAACACGCCAAATCAGCTTGAAAAAGTAAACCGATGGTTCTTCAAGGTTCTGCTGACAACTCTGTTTTCCCATGGCGCCACTTTAGTGATCGGGACCCGTTGGCATTACGCAGATCTTTATAATGACTTGATTCAGGCAGTGGAGAAAGGCGGCAAAGGTTGGCCATTCAAAGTCTATAAAGCCATCCAAAATTATGAGGGCGTCGAGAAAGGCGAAGTGCCTCAAGTGCTCTGGCCGCAAGTGTGGTCTTATGAGCGTTTGTTGCAGAAAAAAGCCGATATCGGCACGGTTTACTTTAACAGCCAATATCAGAATGACCCGACAGGCATGATGGGTGACTTGCTTAAGTCTGAGTGGCTGCATCCCTGGAATGAAGTTGATAACAACTTTGTGCCCTCGCCTCACTTGCCAAAATATGCTGGTGTGGATCCAGCTCTCGGGGAAGGCGACTTATTCGCAGTTGGCACCGCGAGCTATGATCGCGTTCTTAACCGGATGTATCTCTATGATGTTTACGCTAAGCTTTTGCCGTATCCGGCTGCAATGCAGTTGCTGCTGCAGCTTCACGGGATCCACAACTATGCCAAGATCTACGTGGAGTCAAACGCTTTCCAAAAAGTAATCATGTACATGCCCCAGCTGCAAGGCCTCCCGATCGTGCCGACAGTAACCTCAAGAAGCAAAGAAGAACGACTGATCCCCTTAAGCAGCCACTTTGAATCTAAACGTGCAACCCTTAACCCCGCCTGGCCCTACACTCAAAGCGAGTTCTTCCAAGAGTGGGTCCAGTTCCCAAGGAGTGCACATGACGACGCTTTAGACTGCGTGGAAGTTATGGCTCGCAACTTGCTTGGCGTCACCGCGATGCCTGAAGGAAAAGGCGTAGCTGTAGTTAAGAAAAAACAACCAATTGAGGATGATTAAAAATGGTCGATGAAATTTTGGTTTCTGCAAGTGCAAAAGACGAGATTGTCAAAGTTCTCGGTATGGAGCACGCATCACGTATGCATAGCTTACATATTCGTATTAACGGGGTAGAACAATTCAAGAATGTGATAATTGATGAAATAGAAGTTTCTATCACGCTTGAAGCCCCTAAGAACTCTGAACCTGAAAAGAAACAATGAGGGGTTTTAGATGGTGCTGCTGAGAAAAGATCTCTCATTAACGATGCCTAACCCGCTACGCAACGTGCCAAACGCCGTAGCAGTTTCGCAGCGTGAAACAGAGGTCCCGGTTGCTTGGCGTGGCGACTGGAACTTAATGCAGTACGTCAACAATTACGACTTGGCAGCTTCAGGAATCGGCTTTGTCAGCAGCCCCTACACGTCACTTTGGGATCGCATCTGGGGCGTCACACCTGTTGAAGACCTGCCGAAGTTCAAGGCATTATACTCTTTTGTCCCGCGTATCCAGGCTTCAGTCGACGTCAAAGTTAACTTGGAGATTTCAAACGGGTTCACTTTGGAAGGCGGCACAAACACATTCCGCGATTTCTTAGAAGAATGGCTTGAAAGCCATGACATGCTAGATACGATGCGCTCAGAAGAGAAAGACGCGCAGGTTTTCGGTTCCAGCTACACTGAGCCGGTTATGGATGAAGACTCCGCTAAGGTAATGTGGCTAAAAACCCTTGACCCAGAGTACATGCGGATTCGCCAAGACTGCTACAAAAACATATTCGGCTACGCTCAACTTAATTCATACCCGCCTGCAATTTTTTACCCTGAAGAAATCTATCGAACAC
>PLSP01000160.1 GCA_003165195.1 Candidatus Bathyarchaeota archaeon
GAAAAAAATCCTTGCCCAAAATCAAATTTTTCCAAAAAGTCGCCTATGTACCACTTTTTAGGGGTCTGTTTCACAAAAAACCCTGATAAAATGCCATTTTTGACCGAAAAACCTCGAATCTGAGCCTTTTTAAGGCTATTTGCCTTATCATAAAGCAAAAAAACAATGTTGAAAATGCGGGGCGAGAACAAAAATGACAGAAAACCCAGAAAAGCAGTCTAACATCGAGTCCCATAGCGAATTTGATGATTTCATAGCTCAAGGTCTCAAGGCTGGCGGGGTTCACATAGTAGCTGGTAAATCGCACGGCAAAAGCCGTTTAATGTTCGCTATATTCGCCAAGTTGCAACAGCAAGAAAACGTTCGTGCCATAGCGTTCGATGGTTCCGAAACATGGCTTTATTCAGCGTCTAAAGTTCCTACAGTCACAATCAATGAAAGAGACATAGTTTCTCAAAATGTCAAAACCACGGACGAAATAGAAAAGTACGCATTGAAAAACTGGAATCTTATCCAATTGGCTCTTTCAACACACAAAGACCTTTTGTTTAGATTGAAGACACGTAAACCGAGCAAAAGAGGCTATTTTGTTCGTACAGTAGTTAACTATCTTGATGCATTGCAACGTGAGGAAAAGCTAAGTTCGCCTAACCATGAAAACACTAAAGCCATAGCCTATTTTATAGAAGAAGCACAAGACTGTTTCACTAATCGTAGTAGTGCAAGGTTAGATATGGAAGAATTCCTTTGCGTTTTCAATGAAGCACGTAATAACAAAGAAGCATTCTACACAGCGTCACAGCGTTTAACGGATTTCTCAAAAACTATTCGTTCAAAACAACTGCCATGCATAGGCAAATTATCAAGCGAAGACATAACGCCTAATTTAAGACGCACAGAGAAAAGCATCAACTTGGAATTTGCAGAGATGCCACAGAAAACATGGTTTTTTGAGGGTTCAACCTTTGTTAGCCCAGAGTTTAAGCAGTCAGGTAAACCGTATCAAATAAACCGAGCAATTCAAAAGCTATACGTTGACAGTTTGCCGAAACCCAAAACTTTATCAGAGAAAATTAAAGCATGGTTCACACCTAAACCAACACAGAGACGGCAGTTTCAGCATACGATGAAACTACAGATTCAGCAAGAACAGAATGACGACCCATCGATTAACAACCCAGACGACCCAGAGGCAACAGGTGAAAGCGACTTAGAAGAGGATTTAGCACTACTAAATGAAACTGATGATTTATGGTAAACCCCTTAGTTTTTTTGAACGTTAGAAGTTTAGAAAATAAAGGATGTGGAAAAATGAGACAGAACAACCAAAAAAACGGAGTTTGCGATTTAATAGTAGAATCTACAAACTCTCTAAAATCAAGCGATTTAATAGCCTATTCTATATATAATTCAAGGTTATTGCATAACTATGAATCAACGGCAGTCCACAACTAATAATCCAGACGTTATAGTAGTTGGAGGGGGCCCTGTTGGCTCATACTCAGCCTTAAACTTGGCAAAACTAGGCTTAAGAGCTATGGTTTTTGAAGAGCACTCGCAAATTGGGTTTCCTAACCACTGCGCAGGCCACATCAGTATCCGAAGCCTAAAAAACCTTGGTTACTACCCTCTGCCAGAGGGAATTGTTGAAAACACTTTTAACGCAGCTAACTTTTACTCGCCGCAAGGCACCAAATTCTCAATTCGTCTAAACCAGCCAGTAACATGTACTTTGAACAGAGCACTTTTTGATCAGCAAATAGCTGCACAGGCAATGTCAGCTGGTGCATCTTTCTCCCTGAACACGTCAGTTCAATCGCTGATTAAAGAGGGCAGGACAATCAAAGGCGTAGGTATCCGACATAGTGACGAACAAGAGGAAACAATTTACGCAAAAATTGTCTTGGATGCTGAGGGCGTTTCGTCGAGACTTCTGAGGCAGGGAGGGTTACGGACTATGAGGTCTGAAGGGCTGGTTTACGCTGTTGAAGCGGAAATCGAAAATGCACAGGATATCGAGCCCCATGCGGTTGAAGTTTATTTGGGAAGGGCTTACGCGCCTGGCTTTTACGGATGGCTCATACCTAAACCGGACGGAACAGCAAAACTTGGCTTAGCAGCAAGCCACGGCAACCCTAATGAATACCTTAAGAGGCTCATGACCAAGCATCCCATAGCGTCAAAGCAGCTTGGCAAGGCAAAAATCAAGCAGATCAACTATCACGCTATAACTTTGGGCGGTCCAATAGAAAGGGCTTACGCAGACGGTTTTTTGGCAGTGGGCGATTGTGCGTCTCAGGTTAAGCCGAGCACAGGCGGTGGCGTAATCTTCGGGATGGCATGCGCCAAAATCGCGGCGGATACAGCTAGTGAAGCCCTGCGGGTGGGCGATGTTTCCTCCAATTCTTTGCAAGTTTACCAGAAACGCTTCCTCGACCAGCTCCGCTTCGACTTCACTGTTATGCTTAGACTGAGGCGGTTTCTTAACGCCCTCTCGGACGAGAAAACCGATGAAATGCTTCGGTTCTGCGGCAGAATGGGTGTGGACAGGGCGTTAAGCGGCGTGGATGAGATTGATTTCCAAGGAAAGCTTATGCTCCAGGTTTTGGGCAAACCATCTGTGCTGGCGACGATGGCTTACTTTGCTTTGCTTTATCTGTCTGCAAACCCTTAAAATCTCGATTGCAAACATACCAATCGGGAAACTTAAATGGGCGAATTTGAATACAAGCAAGTTCTTGTCTTCCGCAAAGACTTACAAATGGGTAAGGGCAAGATTGCAGCGCAAGCAGGACACGCAGCGGTTTCAGCCGCACAAGACGCGTTTGTACATCACAAGAAATGGTGGGAAGCATGGCTTTTTGAAGGGCAACGAAAAATCGCGGTTAAAGTTGAAACTGAGAAGGAGCTGCATGAATTAGAAAAGGCCGCCGAGGATTTAGGGTTGCCTCACGCGTTGATTATCGATAGGGGGTTAACGCAGATTCCCGAGGGCACCGTAACTTGCTTAGGGATCGGACCAGCGCCTGAGGGGCTAGTGGATAGGTTAACGGGCAAGCTTCAGCTTTTTTAGGCGACAAATTTGTCTGTGGCGTCACTTGACAAACAGCTCGGCATCGAAGTTTATGCAACTCAAACCGTAGGAGTCGGCGGGGTAATTCGGGAAGCGGCTGATGACTTTGAAGTTGAAGAAATCCTTGTGGACGGATCAAAGGCGCCCTTGAGCGGTACAATTGCAGGCAAAGTTTTAGGCGCCAGCAGCCAGGAACAGAGGTTTCTGATGTGCGTGTTAGTGAAACGCAACTGGGACACTTTTATCGCCATAAAAAACATTGCTAGGCAGCTTGGGATTGACCAGAGGCGCATTCAGATTGCAGGGATTAAAGACGCCAAAGCCGTAACCGCCCAGCACCTAACTATCGATGGCGGAAAAGCTGACGAGCTCATGAAAATTAACGTCAAAGACATCCAAATGTTCCTCGTCGGCTACCTTCGCGAGGCTCTCTCGCTCTACTATTTGTTGGGCAACCAATTCACAATTAAGATCAAGGGCATCGAACTAGAAGAGTCCATGTGTAAAATGAGGATAACACAGACTATCTCCGAACTGCAAGCTTTAGGCGGCATCCCAAACTTTTTTGGGCATCAACGCTTTGGAACCACTCGACCGATAACGCATCTGGTGGGAAAAGCCATTATCAACGGCGACTTCGAAGAGGCGGCGATGCTTTTTCTGGCAAAACCAAGCATCTACGAGCATCCATCATCCAGGCAGGCAAGGCAGCAACTTTGGGAAAACAGAAATTTCAAGGAAGCACTTGAAAACTTTCCCAAGCAGCTCCGTTTCGAGCGGCAAATGTTGAGCCGTTTGGCTGACCGCCCAGACGATTTTGCAGGCGCTTTCCAGTGTTTGCCTCTAAAATTGCAGGAGCTTTTTGTTCAAGCCCACCAATCTTTCCTATTTAATCGTTTTCTCAGCGAGCGGCTCAAACGGGGGTTGGCTTTGGACAAGGCTGAAGTGGGAGATTGGGTGGTCGGGGTTGAACGTTCAGGTTTGCCCTTGACGGCAGTAGCTAAGGTAGTGACTGCTGAAGCTTTGGCGGGGATAAATGAGAGAGTTAAGATGGGGAAAATGCGGGTGGCTTTGCCTATTGTTAGCGTAAAACAGAAGCTGTCGCAAGGGATCATGGGCCAAATTGAAAGCGGTGTGCTTAACGAGGAAAAAATTGAGCTGGAAAACGTTCATGTTAATGAGCTTTCAAGGCAGGGCGGGAGAGGCGGTCTCCGGACAGCGGTGACTCCCATCAGAGACTTCAAGCTTAACGCCATTCAATCAAATGGGAACGTTTGCCAAGCAGATTTAAGTTTTACACTGTTGCGGGGTTGCTATGCAACTGTGCTACTGAGGGAACTGATGAAGCCGTCGGATCCTATAGCGGCTGGTTTTTAGGCAGCCTCGGTTTATTCGACGTATAGGATGGTCGACTGGTTGTTTTGAATGTTCTTTGCGAATGTTGCGGCTTGTTTTAGGTCATCCTCGTTTGGTCTGCCTTTCTGAATGCCCCCGCCGATTTTGAGGAGCCCATATGTGTCAAAGCCTCCGCAGTTAAATTCTCCAACGATAGTGAAACCTTTGGATGTAAGCTTTTCTCTTAGGCTTTGATGAAATTTAGTTGCGTTTTTTCCGGCTCTGCCGCTAGTTGAGAATATGAATGCTTTCTTGTCTTTAACTTCTGGAAGTTTGTCGGCGAGTTCGAGAAGGGGTTTGCCGAGTTTCCCCATGTATACGCCTGAGCCAAAACCTACGAAGTCAAAGTTTGAAATGTCATTTGGGTCAACTTGCTCAGGGGTTTTTATTTCTGCGTTAAAAGAGGTGGCGATTACTTTTGCTATCTTTTCCGTGTTATTATGGTGGTATGAATACAAAATTATAAGGGCGTTCATTAAGATCAATTCTCTAGTTGGTTATGGTTAGCCGCAGTATTTTAGCGCTAGCTTGCTCGGTAACGTTGATAAGGAAGTGGCAAATTCAGTCATATATAGGAAGTTATTTTAATGGAAGAAAAGCCTGAGCAACCGCCCCAGCATTGTGTCATACCACTTCACAGACCAAACTGGAAGGAGTTAGCCTTCTTTTTTGCCTCAGGCATCCTTGTCAGCATTCCTTTTGCATTGTTTTTTTCGCAACTTTACGCCTATGTCCCAGCTGCCTTATCTGTTATTGTTTTAGCGCCTTTTATCGAAGAGTTAGCGAAAGTTTTTCCTCTCTTTTACCGACACGGCGAAACCGAAAGAACATACGTGACTTTAGGCGTTTTAATCGGGTTAGGCTTCGGCATCTCCGAGTTCGTGCTGTATGTTTTCTTTTTGAGAGTGCCATTTATTGATAGAATCCCAGGCGTTATCTTTCATGCTTCAAGCGCAGCCATAACGGCATATGGCATATCAAAGAAAAACCCCTTACCGTACTACTTGATTTCAGTGATGCTTCATTTGACAAATAATTTTTTCGCTTTTGAATCCGCCTTGCCCTTCGGGTTGTTTGCGGAGGTGATAATTCTGGTTGCTGCGTATCTTCTCGCCTGGCGCTTCTACCATTTGGCTTCGAACGATAAAATGGTGGTTTAACAGACCCTGTCTGTTTGCGCTAAATCCCTAAGCCTGTTAACTCCATCGATCTCCGTGATGAATTCAGCGACAGCTTTGGGAACGAGCTTTGTCCAACTGTTGCCCTCAAGCATTTTTTCCCTCACAACAGTTGACATGTACTGTTGCCGCTCAAAAAATGGAATATCTTTAACCACGTAGCCTGCCTCCTTGAAAAGCCTCCGTGTCAACGGCTCATTGGAGAAAACGACCTGGAATTTAGGAGTGTAACCTTCCAGCGCGCTGACCCACAGCATATGCAGATGTACGTCTGGAACAGGAACAATCCAGTGCTTGCTATAATCAACGTTGGCTTCCTCCAAGGCGTGTCGAATCATAGTTAACCTCTCACCGGCTGTAAATGGGTTGTTTGCTTTATGACTGTACTGCGCGCTACCGATGACGATTACTAGTTCATCGACTTCTTTTATTGCAGCATCTATAGCGCTAAGATGCCCTAAATGGAAAGGCTGAAACCTGCCAACGTAAAGGCCACGCTTAACCAAAATGCTTCCTCAACTTTCACGTTTAAGCAGGCAGACTTTTATGATTTGCGTTTTTAAAGTAGAGAGCTAAGCCAAATTCCTTAAAACATACTCGACTGGGTAAACTTCGAGCCGTTGACCGTTTAAGTCCAGTTTTTTTGGGTTTGAAAAGCCCCGTTTTTCCCTGCTTAAAATCTCGACTTTTGTTTTTAATCCCATACCGTATCCGCCGAGTGTAAAATCGGCTTTCACGACCCTGTGGCAAGGTATTATTGGCGCAAAGGGGTTGTTTGCCATGATGTTACCGACGGCTCTCGGTCCGCCGCCTACTGCTTTTGCAATTAGGCCATAGAAGGTCACGTAGCCAACTGGAATCTGCGCTGTTGCCTTAAGCACTTTTTGAGTGTAAATTGGCAGCCGTGACATGGCTAAAGGAAAGTTTGGACTTATGTTTTGGCCATCGTAAATGCTCTTAATTGTTTCAAGCGCCGTTTTGGCGAAGGCATTGGACTCTGGGAAAACTTGGAAGGGCATATTAAACGGCAAGTTGCACAGAATGTTGTTTATGGTTGTTTGTTGGGTTCGTCCAAACGATGAAGCCACAATTTGCCTCTGAGCGCAGGCTACTCCCAACCAAACCCCATCGAAGCTTTGGGCATAAACTGCAATCATTTGCTCTCCCCGATTACCATATAAGGAATCCAACAGAATGTTAAAGTTTACGTGTTAAGGCGTTTTTTGGCTCTTAAAACGGTTATAAGCAACCTTAATAATTTGTCCTGTGTATATCAACGGGAAAAGGCGAATAATTATGGAAGGATATGGACCACAATTACCACAAGTTCCTCAAATTCCACAGTTCCCTCAGATACCGCAGTCAGAACAGCAACAGCAGCAAGCTCAGCAAGGCGGCTACGCTTGGATGCCAGGCGCCACCACAGTTGGCGTTGTCTTCGACGGCGGAGTAATCTTGGCATCTGAAAAAAGGGTAACTTACGGCTATTTTGTCATGAGCAAAGGCGGCAAAAAAGTCTTCAAAGTAACTGACCGAATTGGCGTCGCATGCGCAGGCCTGATCGGCGACATGCAGATCTTAGCTAAAGAAATGGAAGTACAAGCGAACCTCTTTAGCATGGATGTCGGCAGAAAAATCAGTGTACGATCAGCATCTAAACTTATGGCAAACGTACTCTTTAACCGCCGATACGCCCCACTAATTACGCAGACAATTGTCGGGGGCTTAGACGAAGATGGACCATCACTCTTTGTGTTGGACGTTTTGGGCTCGCTTATCCCAGACAAATACGCGGTCGTGGGTACAGGAACAGAGATCGCCATAGGTGTCATCGAGGAAGGTTACAAAGAAACCTTAACCGCTGAAGAAGCAAAAGATCTTGTCACACGATCAATAAAATCTGCGATAAGCAGGGACTCAATGAGCGGCGACGGCATCGACTACCTCATTATCACAAAAGAAGGCATAGCCGAAGAGTCCATAAAGTTTTAAACAACTTTTCCCTTTTCTAATTTTTTAATCGTCTAATTCAGCAGCGCATGGACGCATGCTAAAGGAGCTACATGTTATGTCGTTTGAACTAAGCCAGCAAGAAGGAGAATTCTTAATCGACCTTGCCAGAAACACGGTCAAAGAGTACCTTGAGGAAGGTCAAACTAACAAACCTCCAGAGGATACACCCAAAAAACTTTTCGAGCACTGCGGAGTCTTTGTCACCATAAGCACTCTGAGAAACGGCGAGAAGGATCTTCGCGGCTGCATAGGCTACCCGTACCCGACAAGTCCACTTGTCGAGGCAGTTATTGATTCTGCCATAAATGCTGCAACAGAGGACCCAAGATTTTATCCGTTGTCGTTAGATGAACTGGAGAAAGTTGTTTTCGAGGTAAGCGTGTTAACGCCTCCTGTTCCTGTTGAAACTGATAACCCAAAAGATTTTGTTAAAAAGATTAAGGTGGGCGAAGACGGCTTAATTATTGAAAAAGGCTTCCAGAAGGGGCTGCTTTTGCCGCAGGTGCCTATTGAGTGGGGATGGTGTGAAGAGGAGTTCCTCTGTCAATGTTGCGTTAAAGCTGGATTGCCACCGGATAGTTGGTTAACTAAAGGTACAAAACTCTACAAGTTCAGAGCCATAATTTTTGAAGAAGAAGCGCCCCAAGGCACAGTTAAACGGGTAAGCCTCAGCAAATAAAGTTTTAATCAAGCAAGCTTTCCACGATTATTTCCGCCCGGTCTAATCCTCTATACTTGTTTGAAAACTTGACCAACTTCAACATGTTGCTATCAAACGTTTCTTGCTCTGCATCCATTGTCTTAAGTGCCTTTTCCAGCTGCCCCCTGTTTTTGACGGTTATTGAGCAGGTCAGATCTTGAAGTTTTGCAGCATTCCCAAGCTGTTCAGGCTGCGTTGGGATACAGATACTGGGTTTTGAATACTTTATAGTCTCAAAGCAAGTTGCATGTCCACCGCTGAAAATAACAAACTTAGCATTCCTCATGGCCTCCTGCCGCTCCTCAGCAGAGAGCCACGTGTGGATTTCGCAGTTTCCAATTTTAGCTGTCACTTTTTTCCCCGGTGTTCCAAGACTAACTATGCATTTGGTTTTGAGTTTTTCCAAGACCGGAAGCAAAGTCTTGATTAGTTTTCCTCTTGTTCCGGGAGGTCCGCTGATTGGCGCAAAAATATGTTCTTTTTTGCCTTTAACAGGTGTTGTGTCAACAAAGCTTCCAACGTATTCCACTTTGTCTCCTAACCCCATGTTTTCGATGTTTCCTATGTTGTATTCGGAAACTGTGTATGGCGGTGGGTTGTCGGGGATAATTACTTTTGAGCAGTTCTTCACGTAGCGTTCTACGAGGCGTTCACCTGGGTTAAGGAAGGCTGAGAAGCCGTAGCTCGGTCGGATCATGTTTGCAATGTAGAGGGAGGGAAACTTCCATCTCTGCGCCAGTCTAAGCGCGTTGATGTCTCCATCGGCGATTAGCAGGTCGGGTGCAATATCATGGATGTTTTCTCTGAGGTCATAGTAACGGTGGATGGTTTCCCAAGCGTTGGAGTTTTTTATTTCCAGCCTGTTTGTTTCGGGGTTGAAAATGGGAAGAGGAAAAAATAAATTGATTAGTGAAGCAGAAGTGATTATGCCATAAGCGTTTTCATACCAGCTTATTGGAGTAATTTTGTAAACTTTGCTGAACTCTTTTTGCAGCAGTTCGTGCGCTTTACCGCCTGAGAAAAAAAACATGTCATATCCATGCTTTTCCAGCCGTTTTCCTAAGGGGATAATGCGGGAAACGTGGCCCAAACCAAGCTCTGAACAGCTGAATAGCAATCGCATATTGGTACTGATTGTTTGGCGATTTATTTTAACCATACCTTAACGGGCAACAAAAGCAAGGATTTTTAGCGGTGGAAATACAACAATGAAAGCATGTTTGTTCCACGCAAAATTCTGGAGGAAAAGTTGCTGCAACTGCTCTCTGACGACGTAGGGGAAGGCGACGTTACAGCAGCCGCCATTATAGAGCCCAACCTATCGGTAGACGCGGTGATTATCGCTAAAGACAACGGCGTAGCAGCCGGAATAGAAGAAGCAACTATCCTTGCTCAGAGTTTAGGCTTGGAAGTTAAAGCCAAAACCTCTGACGGTGAAAACATTCAAGACAAGCAGGTTCTTTTGGAGCTATCTGGAAATGCCCAGACTATCCTTACTGTTGAAAGGACATTGCTTAACATTCTCTCACGCATGAGCGGCATTGCCACAGCCACCCGCAGATTAACAGAAAGATTACGACAATCAGGTTCAAAAGCCAGAATTGCAGCAACACGCAAATCGGCGCCAGGACTGCTTTACTTTGACAAGAAAGCGGTAGTTATAGGCGGCGGAGACCCGCATAGGCTGCATTTAGACGACATGATTCTCATTAAGGATAATCATTTGGCGATTGTGGGAGACGTTGAGGCGGCTGTTAAGAAGGCGAAGGCGAACGCTTCGTTTAGCAAAAAAATAGAGGTAGAAGTCACCACATCCGAGGATGCAGTGAAGGCGGCAAAAGCAGGAGCCGACATCGTGATGCTAGATAATTTTACGTCAAAACAGGCAAAAGAAGCGAGCGAAGCCTTGAGGAAAGCTGGGTTTGGAGAGGTTCTTTTGGAGGTAAGCGGCGGCGTGACAGGTAAAACGCTTTTGGAGTATGCGGCGGCTCAAGTAGACATCATCAGCATGGGAGAGCTTACGCATAGCGTTCGGGCGCTAGACATCAGCCTGGAAATTGTAAAGAAATAGGGTTTTTGGTTATATCAGGGGAAGCATGGATTCGATTATTGCTCCAACTACAAGCAGGGCGGCGCAAATACCAATTAAAATGCCCAGGTTCTTAAGTTCCCTGCTCTTAATTTCTTTAAACCTTTTTTGCATCAGTCTACGAAACAGCCAAAGGCTTTCTGCGATAGCGATGGAGTAGGATATGAATTCAATCCAAAATATCGGGTTTAGAAACTCAGCTACAACGTACAGGAGTGGAGGAAACCCTAAAACTTGAGATTCAGCACCTATGTAGTAGCCTGTTGAGAGGAAAGATACGAAGCCGAACGCAGGTCCAAAGATTGGAATGAAAAATGCTAGGCAGATTCGGAAGTTATTTAGAAAGATGTATTGGGGCAAGGTTCCGCTTTGCTGGTTTTGCGTGACAGTTTCGTTAAGTTGGTTTACTAGTGTTGTGGCGGTCTGGTGGTCAATTGGGATGGAGGCTCCGATGGCAAGCAACAGAAAAGCCCCTGTGAAAACAAAAATTGTCAAGTAGATTCTTTTGCGTCTTGAAGACGCGTTCATCCAAAATAACGGAACCTTCATGGGATTAACATTCCAGTTGCTGGGTTGGCTTGATTTTTAGGGCTTTAAACCCCAGTGCAGAAGGATTTAACGTTTCCGTTAATTTAACCTTTGTTAAAACATTGTCTACATCCACGGCGTAACTGCACAGGTCATGTTCACCAGCGAGAAGCGACTGCAAATACACTCTGCTCTCCAGTACCCGTGGCTGACTGTCTTCATCAACCGCTTTTTTGCAAGCAAACAAAATGGCTTTCTGCACAAACCGTCAACTCAGCAATCCGAACAAGCACGCTTTCCTTGCCAATAGCCAACATGTCTATGTCGTGGAGACGCTTGATTTCTCCTGCTATTTTTCTCAGGTGCGGCAAAATCTTGAGGATATTTTGGCGACCTGCCCTTCCCGAACAAAGATTTGCCAGCTCCAGCGGGGTTAACACTTCAACTGAGACGCCGCCTAGAGACATGTCCAAATGAACCACGTCAGCTTTAACTTGGGCAAGCAGATTTAGGCAAAGCTGAGCTTCATGCACAATCACATCAAACCCGGTTTCCACTTCTCTAAAGATGGGTTCAGCCAGCCGATAAGGCGGCTCAACTACCACAGAAACGGCGGCGACTATAAATTGTGGCTTAAACTGGGAATCCAAGATTGCGGCAGAATCTGCTGCTATTAACTTCAAGTCTTCACCAACTAACAGCGCCTGCTATTGGCACAGCAGATTATTGCTCAATACTTTTGCCTATTTTAAGCCCAAAGCCAAAATGTACATTTCTGAGCTTTTGGTTCGACTTGCCTGAGGCTTTACGATCTTGACTTCATTAAAGCTGGCTTTTACTGTCCGGATAAATTCGTCAAGTAAACCGCCTTGGAAAACTTTTACAAAGAAGTTGCCGCCTGGACGCATTATGCATTGAGCGATTCCAAGCGCTTTTGTGGCAAGATCGATTTGTACTGCGTGGTCTACTTCCCAGACGCCGGTAATGTTTGGGGCAGCGTCAGAAATCACCACGTCCGCTTTGCGGGACAGAAAAGAAAGGATCTCTTGAACTATATCTGCGTCGGTTAGGTCGGCAATTATTGTGCGGATGTATTCCTGTGTGAAGGGTTCGATTGGCTTTAAGTCAACGCCTAAAACGAAACCGTTTCTGCCGGTCATTTTCCTTGCTGCTTGAATCCAGCCGCCGGGTGCAGCGCCTAAATCTACGACTACGTCGCCGCGTTTTATGACCGCGTACTTCTCGTTAGCCTGAACAAGCTTGTAGGTGGCTCTGGAGCGGTAGTTTTCTGCCTTGGCTTTTTTGTAGTAATACTCGTTTTTTCGTTCACGAATCCAAGCTTTCGGCATCTGAGCCATCGTCCTCTTCAATGTTTTCGATGTTTGCAATGGCTTGGTCAGAAGCTGGAGCTTGCACAGTCTGTGGTTCTTTGCCTAAATTCATAATCCAATCTGTAAGTTTAGGGCAGCTTTTAGGTGAAATTGCTGTGGTTGGATCGCAACGTGCGTTGTCTGGGCATAGCAGGCATGGGCAATCAATGATGGTTTCAATTGATGCTGGCAACCTTTTGGGGTAGAGCCTGTATGTCCATCTTCCTTCTTGAAGTTCTTTTTCTCTGCGGATAAGCCCTTTCTCTTCCAATTTAATTGATACACGTGAACCTTCCCTGCTGCTTGCGCCAAGTTCACGCCATAAGTCAGATTGAAGCACACCTTGATAGCCAGTGTTTACCACATAATGGAGTGCTTTCTGTTCAAGGTCATTACGTTTAGGCATCTAAATCAATTCCAGATAATGCAATTAGAATATAAGCGTTGAATCCA